>JACOMV010000009.1:0-29888 GCA_014324065.1 Hormoscilla sp. SP12CHS1
TAACAATGTTGATGTATTTGCCGCTCACAAAGCGAGTTTCGGCTTGATTTGGGCTTAAATTTTGTCTAAGTCCCGCTAATCAAGGGAGCCGCTCCCCAAGAGGTGACAATGAGTCATGACATGCTCCGGGTACCGCAGCTCAGCTCTTGGATATCTGTGTTATCATAAAAGTCACGTCGTAAAGTGGTTTGTCAACAAGAGGAAAAGAGGAAGTATCATGAGCAATAGCAGTAACTTCCGGCAAGCGATAAGCGAAGCCCGAGGTCAGGCAATAATTGGTCCCAATGTCATCCCCAATGCCCTCCCCTATGTGGGTGGCGGTCTGTTGTTAACCGCAGTTGGCAGCTACGGGGGCATTGGCATGATCAATAGCAACCCAGGGCTGTTCATGCCTACATTCTTTGTGGCCATAATTGCCGAGCTAGCCTTGTTCTTTATTGCCCGTGGGGTGGCACAAAAAGGGAATAACAGCACTGCCCTGCCCCTGCTGGCGCTATACAGCCTGTTGTCGGGCTACACCCTCAGCGGCTTAATTTATGTCGCCCTGGGGACACAGGGAGTTGGCCCCGAAGGAATTGCCATGGCCGCCGCAGGTTGTGGGATCACCTTTGTGGTCGCCAGGCAGATAGGATCCAATCTCTCAGATACCGACGGTCTGGCCTGGACTCAAGCGATCTCTATGGCAATGATTGGCTTCTTGGTAGTCATCGTTGGCCAATTCTTGTTTGCCATCTTCGGGATCTACACGCCTACTTGGCTAGAAATTGCCATCTCTGGCTTCGGCGTCTTTCTGTTTGCCGGTGTTGCCGTGGTGGATTTCTACATTCTGCCCCGGACCTATAACGATGACCAGTATCTATCCGCTGCCTTGTCGATGTACCTGACCTACATCAACCTGTTTATCTTCATCCTGCGGTTGCTGATTGCCATTAGTGGTGGTAGTCGTGACTAAAAAGCGGTAGTCGAATAGAGCAAAAATGGCCATTTTGTATTTGCCAACTTCCAAGGGACGCAGGAGTGGAAAAAAAGCTAAGATCGACCAGAGAGTAACTCGCCAATAATCAAGCATCGAAACCATGATGGAACTTCTGGACATTAAGCGGGAAGTCGAAACCTTGTCCTTGCGTCTGGGTAAAACCCAGGACTATCTTTGACATTCCCGCACTGACTGCAAAAATTCAAGACTTAGAACAGCTAGCAGCACAACCAGAATTCTGGGACGACCAAACTAGCGCCCAGCAAACATTGCAAGAACTCAACGAGTTGAAATCTCACTGCTCACAGTTTAGGCAATGGCAAGCTAGCATAGAGGATCTAAAAGCCTTCTTGGAGCTGCTGGAATTAGAAGCAGATGAGTCGCTGCTCCTTGAGGCCCAATCTAATATTTCCCACTTAAGCGGCCAATTAGATCGATGGGAATTGCAAAGATTGCTATCGGGCCCCGATGACAAAAAAGGCGCGGTCCTCACGATTAATGCTGGTGCTGGCGGCACAGATGCTCAAGACTGGGCCGAAATGTTACTGCGGATGTACGAGCGTTGGGGCAAAGACCACAGCTATCAGGTAAATTTAGCCGAAATATCGGAAGGGGATGAAGCGGGCATCAAGTCTGCCACCCTGGAAATCTCCGGTCGCTATGCCTACGGTTACCTGAAGGCAGAAAAAGGCACCCATCGACTGGTGCGGATCTCTCCCTTCAATGCCAATGGCAAGCGCCAGACTAGCTTCGCTGGGGTGGAAGTCATGCCCATCCTGGATGAGGAGGTGCAACTGGACCTTCCGGAAAAAGATTTGGAAATTACTACCTCTCGTTCTGGCGGTAAGGGCGGCCAGAATGTTAACAAGGTGGAAACTGCCGTGCGGGTGGTTCACGTTCCCACTGGCATTGCCGTGCGCTGTACCCAGGAACGCAGTCAGCTGCAAAACAAGGAGAAGGCGATCGCCCTCCTGAAGGCCAAGCTACTGGCGATCGCCCAGGAACAGCACACCCAAAAAATTGCTGATATCCGGGGTGATATGGTAGAAGCAGCCTGGGGCAACCAGATTCGTAATTACGTCTTCCACCCCTACCAAATGGTGAAAGACATCCGTACTACTGCGGAAACGACAGCCATTACAGATGTGATGAACGGCGATCTTGACCCCTTCATCCAAGCTTATCTCCGCCAGGAAAACCAGCTAGTCGAGAGTATTAGTGCCTAATAGAGCCGATCCGGGGATGGGGCGATCGCCCTCTCCCCTTTTCTGCAATACACCGGCGGGCGGTGGAGAGATTTTTTTGTGCTCTTCACTTAACAAAATGTAATGATACGTTACACTAGAGAGAACGTGTTTGCACTCTTATATGAGCCAATCATATCCAACTGACCGAGTAGAAGCGCCAGTTAATGCGGAACCGGTGGTAGATCGGGAAGTACCGGCAGCAACAGAACCCCAACCAAGTTACGTCAAGCTGGCGATGCGCAACATGGTGCGCAAAGGCGGCACTTCCTTAAAGCATTTTGCCCTGACAACTGTTGGTCTTTTAGGCATCCTCATCCTCTTGTCCTATCTGACTCGTTAAGGAACGGCGCTAAAGCGCAACAACAATAGTATGAGGGAACTCCAGAGTGGAAGTTGAAGTTGGTGTTCAGAGGCATTTTCCCAGTACCAATTGCCCAATTGACGATCGCACTTGGGTGGGTTGGTTCTCTCTATGGTTAGAACAAATGCATCCCCTACTGCCACTAGCTAAGGGCTATGAACTGAGTCTCCTTCTGACTAGCGATGCAGAAATTCAGACAATTAATGCCCAGTATCGCCATCAGAATCAGCCCACAGATGTCTTGGCTTTCGCAGCTTTGGAAGTGGACTTTCCCAAGTCCCATGAGTTGCATCCTCTGACTCTGGGTGATATCGTGATTTCGGTCGAGACGGCTGAAAGACAAGCGCAACAGCAAAGACATTCACTCTCATATGAACTCGCTTGGCTAGCAGCTCACGGTTTTCTCCATCTCCTGGGCTGGGATCATCCTGACGAGGTGAGCCGATCGCATATGTTGGAGCAGCAGGAGATGCTGCTGCAAACAGCTGGAATTGTTATGAAGATTATACCATCAGGGATGACGGTCCGATCGTGAAGTTATCAGGTTGTTGACTTATGACCACAGAGACGCAGATTCAAAACAACTCTCATCAGCCTGTGACCTCCAACCGGGGGGATATATCCTGGCAGGTGGCGGAAAACCTCCTAGTTAGTTTCAAATATGCCTGGGAGGGAGTAAGGTACGCTTTTTATACCCAACGCAATTTTCGCATTCATCTGGTGCTGGGCAGTCTGGCGATGAGCGGGAGCTTGATTTTGCATTTACAGTTAGTGGAAATAGCTGTAATTGGACTGACAAGTGGACTGGTTCTGACGATGGAGTTACTCAATACGGCCCTGGAGGCGGTTGTTGACTTGACGGTAAATAAATCATACCACGAACTTGCTAAAATAGCTAAGGATTGCGCGGCGGGTGCGGTGCTGATTTCGGCATTGGCAGCTATGGTGGTGGCGGGGTTGCTGCTGTTTCCTCCCCTGATCGCTATGATAGTAAAAACTTGGGGCTAGAAATCAGATGAGGGAAACAAGAAAAAGTTAATGACATAATAGATATTAGGAGTAGGGTATGTCGATCGTAGTTATCGATAATTACGACAGTTTCACTTATAACCTGGTACAGTATCTGGGAGAGTTAGGCAACTCATTGCCCGTAGCTGAAGATATTCAGGTCTACCGGAATGATAAAATATCGGTGGCAGAGATTCGTCAGATGGAACCAGATGCGGTGGTGATTTCTCCAGGACCGGGTCGTCCGGAAGATGCGGGTATTTCTTTAGATTTGATTAGAGAGTTGGGACCGAGTTTACCAATTCTGGGGGTCTGTCTGGGACATCAAAGCATCGGTCAAGTGTTTGGTGGTAAGATAGTTTCGGCTCCCGTATTGATGCATGGCAAGACATCATTAGTACATCATACAGGTGTGGGAGTCTTCCAAGAGGTGGAAAGTCCATTGATGGCGACGCGCTATCATTCTTTGGTAATTGACCGGGAGACTTGTCCAGAGGTGCTGGAAATTACAGCCTGGGTGGAAGATGAGACAATTATGTCGGTGCGACATCGGCAATATCCTCACATTCAGGGCGTCCAATTCCATCCGGAGAGTATTCTCACAAAAGCTGGCAAGCAGTTGCTGCGAAATTTCCTGAACCATCTGTAGTGATAGTAGAGACATTAGAGAAATTAGAGAAATTGATGATGATGAAACGGCGACAGTTGATGCGCTATGCGGGTGCAAGTTTACTCACTGCTGTGGGGACAGCTTGGGCTGCGAAATTCCAGGCTTCTGTTGCAGTTACAAAGGCAGAGTCCTTGTCAATTGAGTGGTTGGGTCACACTTGTTTTATGTTTACCGGAGAGGGGCAACGCATCCTGGTAAATCCTTTCCGCACTCTCGGCTGCACGGCGGGATATCGTCCTCCTAATGTAGAGGCGGATGTGGTGTTGATCAGCAGTCAGTTACTGGATGAAGGGGCGATCGAATCTCTCCCAGGCAAGCCGAAGTTATTATATCAGCCTGGAGTCTATAATATAGGTTCTCAGATACAGATTCAGGGAATTAAAACTGACCACGATCGGGAAGGGGGACGCCGGTTTGGAACTAATGTGGCCTGGCGCTGGAACCAAGCGGGAATCAAAATTATACATTTGGGAGGGGTAGCAGCACCAATATCGATCGAGCAAAAGATTCTCATGGGGACTCCTGATGTGGTATTCATCCCAGTAGGAGGCGGTCCCAAAGCCTATAATCCTTCGGAAGCCAAGCAGGCCCTGACGGTGCTGAACCCGAAGCTTGTCATTCCTACCCATTACCGCACGGCTGCTGCTGATGCTAATGCTTGCAATATTGTTACGGTGGATGAATTTCTGGCCCTGATGGATGGCATCTCAGTGCGCCGCGTTGATGGCCAGGCGATCGCTCTTAGTGCTGCTGATTTGCCAGAAAATGACTCGGAGATTAAAGTGCTCAGTTATGAGTTTAACTCTTGATGGTTCGCGGCTGTTCTCTTTATCAATGCAAGCAATCTTAAAACCAGGTAATTACGCTCATACCTGTTTTCGGAGCAAAAGAGTGAAATGGTCGCAGCAAAAGTAAGATACACCCTTAGAGTCAGAATCATTCAATCTTGTTGGGCCAGTTGCAATGCCTGCCAAAGACCTCTTTCATAATCTAGTCAAAAAAGCCCTGGAAACAGAGGGGTGGATTATCACCGCACACCTCCGCTTAGGGGGTGTCCTTGATATGTATATTGATTTAGGGGCCCAAAAGGTTATTGCCGCCGAAAAAGATGAAAAAAAGATCGCGGTAGAAATAAAAAGTTTTGTCGGGTCATCAACCATTTCTGAATTTCATCTGGCATTGGGTCAGTTTTTTAATTATCGTTATGCCCTAGAAGAAGTCGAACCAGATCGAACTTTATATTTGGCGGTTCCCTTAACTGTTTACCAAGAGTTTTTTTATCTAAATTTTATTCAATCAGTGGTTATAAAAAGTCAGCTTAATCTAATTATTTTTAATGTAGAAACAGAGGAAATAGTGCAATGGAAACCATAGCACAGTATCGTCAATATATCCAAACATTGCTAATGAGTATGGCTCAATATAGAGAAGATGAGAACGTTGAAGCGCAAACCATTTTTGATACTGAACGAGACCACTACCAACTGATTTATGTCGGTTGGCACAATAAAAAGCGCGTGTATGGTCCCATTTTACACTTGGATATTAAAGATGGCAAGATTTGGATTCAGTGGAATGGGACAGAGTCCGATATTGCTGCTGAGTTAGAAGCCCTTGGGGTGCCAAAAGATTGCATTGTTTTGGGCTTTCATCCTCCGATTATGCGTCAGTTTACAGACTATGCTGTTTGTTAAGGCGATCGCTTTTTTTATCGACAGATTTACCAAGTAGTGCTGATTTGCCAGAAAATGGATCTGAGATTAAAGTGCTCAGTTACGAGTTTAACTCTTGATGGTTTGCTGCTGTTTTCTTTCCTGGTGGGACCAAGAGAGAGTCAGTAGCGCCAGGCCATCGCATCGATCGCGCTGATGACAAAGGCGACATAAATTGTGAGAAAATCGGTTATTAAAAATTGGACTTCTTGTTTTTATGCCGACGTACAACTCTGAACTGCAAGCCCAAGCACGTATAATTATAGATGAGATCGCCTTCATTCCTTTCGATCAATGCCTGCCCTTAAGCCGTGACTTTGGCAGCATTCCCGCTCGTCCTGGCATCTATGCAATTAGACACAAGACTGATGGATTGTTGTACATCGGTAAAACTAAGAATCTGCGAAGTCGCTTCAGTGGTGGGCACAAAGCTTTCTTGTGGGCGTGGCTAGACAAATATAATGATGAAGATATTCGTATTGCGGTGCAGCCAATTTCTCACTGGAAAAATCCTGTGCTACTATTAGAGCTAGAAGGAATCATCCTGAGAGCTACCGAACCTCCTTACAACGTTAAGATACCAGCAGAATCGTAAAATTATGCAAGTAAAACTTTTAGAGCAACTTTCGGACTCTGATGCCGAAATTATCTTGGAACGCCTACCCGAACGGATTAGATCGGCAATAATTGCCCGTGCCACTGCAATTGATTATCCGGTGGAAGCAGTGATTGAGATGGCGATCGCTAGCTTCTTGGATACAGAGGCATTGAGTTTTGTCGATTGTCAACCCGGGCGCGGACAATAAGCAACTTCTTGCTTACCTCGTTCTTTTTGGTTTCATCTTCAACCAAGCAAAGATTTCCATGGCATTCATTTCCAGTTCCATTCCCGTCAGCACTGGCAAGTGATCCCTTTGTGATAAAATAGTCGGTTCTTGCCGGGGTAGAAAAACGAGCACGGAGCGATCGCTAGGATCGAGCAACCAACCCAATTGACTTCCATATTTTAAGCAATGTAAAATCTTAGCGGTGACGCAGTTGGCAGATTGGTCTGGAGAAATAATTTCAATGGTCCAATCGGGAAATGAATTAAACTTATTGATGAGATCCCCTTCGACTGTCATGGGAATTCGTTCCCAACGCAATATGGAAATATCGGGAAAGAGGGAGCGATCTCCAAATGTACACCGTAATTCTGGAAAAGCACAAGCAATCTCTCGATCTTCTCCAACTTGATTGATGGCTTCACAAAGTTTGAATTGCAATCGACTATGTTGGGTTTGGGGCATTGGTTTTTGAATTTTTTGACCATTATATTCCCATGCAGGGGATTCCTCAATGTAAGGCAGTTTGAGGAAGGCTTCCAAGGTTAAATCTCGAACAGATGTACTGGTCATGGTGGGAACAATAATACCTTCGTTTTAATTATAACATGGATTTGGAGGGGGGGAGAGGGGGAGAGGGGGAGAGGGAGTGAGGGGGTGAAGGGGTGAGGGAAAGGTATCTCTGTCTAGGGGGCGATGCTTTCTCATGATCTGTATGGGATAATATATTTGAACAGGCACTCCCGATCGGGAGGCGGGATCCAACTCAACGGGGTTGACAAAAATCCTCACTCCCCCACTCCCCCACTCCCCCACTCCCCAGTGCTCCCATTGAGAATTGAGCTATTTTCCATTCGTCATTCGCAATTAGCAGTATTTAATGCAAAAAAGCAAAAGTGAGATGCTCCCCCTTCTCCTCTCACCAGTTTCCTACTTATGTAGACTCTTCAACATCATCCATATCGCCGGTTATAACCCTAATTGTCGCAGCGCAACTCTTCAGATGTTCGAGGCAAAGTTCATTTCTTGTCCCCGATCGGCAGTATATGTACCAGTGATAACAATTAATAATCGAGTCAAGCAGGGCTAAAGCAACCCACCAGCCCCTGATACAGACCGCAACTGCTATCTCATAGCACCGGTGCAATAGGTTTTTGACAATATACTTTGCCAACAATAACCTCCCAGTGTGCGAGCAGTAAAGTTACAGAGTGCGAGCAATAAGGTTACACCGTGCGAGCAATAATCTCCTAGCTTGCGAGCAGAAATTTAAAAACCTACCCACATGGGACCAAAGGTGACCGCCTGACCAGTGCAGGCAAGCAACCGTCAGATATGCCAGTACATTCCGACCCGCGCAATAGAGTAACTACTCAAACACCGGCGGGCCACACAAGTGGTCAAGTCATGAGCCAGGGGATAGCTTATTGTAAGCCAACAATAGCTTATTGTAAGCCAGTAATAGTTTGTTGTAAGCCTGCAATAGCTTATTGTAAGCCAGTAATAATTTCTTGTAAGCCTGCAATAACTTATTGTAAGCCAGTAATAGTTCGTTGTAAGCCTGCAATAGTTTGTTGTAAGCCAACAATGGCTTATTATCAAGCTGCGTCGTGCTGTTGAAATAGCTAATGACAAGAAAAACCTCGCTCCGGGGCTCCCGAATCAAAGCGTTAAATCTGGATTGAAATCGTCAAATATCGATTTTGAATGCGGGAGCCCTGGTTGGGTCGTGGTCAAAAGTAGGTAGTTGCGGCGGATGCCCCCAAACCCCCCCGTGGCAATTGGCGCGGTCCCCCCCGCATCTTCGGCATCTTCGGGGGGATTCGGGGGTTTGGGGGGATCCGGCGACTACCCACGCTGTCGCTAACCCAACCTACGAAGCGACCCGATCGCACTAGTAGTTTTATTAAAAATCGAAATAACTATCAAGGTCAACCAAACCCTTTAAAGACAATACATGGCTCAAATAAATAAGATCAAGTTGTTCAAGTTCAATGAGTTTGGCGAGGCTATCAGTATTTTAATGACAATTGATTATCTTGTCAATTTCGTCAAGAGTAGCTGATTCTTTGGCAATCCCAGATGCCCAAAAAATTTTATTACCTGCCTCAAGAAAGAATATTTTTGCATGAACGAAAAAGTCTCTTGCAGAGATAAGCTCATTTCTCCAGAACTCAGCCTTCTTAGGGTCTTTAGCTCTATTTAAACTTTTTCTGGCTTCTTCAAGATGGGATTTTGCAATTCGATTAAGTGTGCTTCCTATCTCATAATTGAAAAGCCCATCAATCGTTTTTATGATTACCCAAACTCTTTTTATTTCTTCTGGCGACATCGTGGTACTTGTTCTCTGAAAGCGTTTCAGCCATTATAGCATAGAAGAGCGCAGTTATGGCAAGGGGTGTGGTCAAAACCCGTTGATCGTTCATGGCCTCTCCCAGTAGTCGGATCCCCCCCCAAACCCCCCCCTTTACAAGATACTGTGGGCGAATTACGAGATCTGGAGTAGGGAGTGGGGAGTGGGAAGTGGGGAGACAGCATTAAAAAAACCCGGTTTTTCCGGGAAGTGCAGTGCCGCGCGTTGGGCGTCAGGCGACACGCTGACGCTGTCGCGCTCAAAACCTGGTTTCTCTGCGTTGAGCACCGGCAGCATAATGTTCAGATCCCCGCAGTCAAAGCTAGATCCTCCCCAGCAAGGGAGCCACAGGTGACAAGTAGTAACCGGTGACATCTGCGGTCGTCAGAATAGCGGGATGGGTGTGGTCAAAACCCGTTGGTTTTCTGTGATAGGATGATGGTCGCACGAGTTGTCTCGCTAAGTACATATGCAAGCAGAATACCGCCAGCGTCGCGATCGCCTCATGGAGAAGATTGGTCAAGGAACCGCTATCTTTAGAAGTGCCCCGATGGCCGTGATGCACAATGATGTGGAATACAATTTCCGACAGGATAGTGATTTTTTCTATCTGACTGGTTTCAAGGAACCGGAAGCAGTGGCGGTATTGGCACCCCACCACAAAGAACATCGGTTTGTGCTGTTTGTCCGACCCAAGGACTGGGAAAAAGAAGTCTGGAATGGTTACCGGGTGGGCGTCGATGCAGCAAAGGAACAGTTTGGTGCCGATGAGGTGTATCCGATTACAGAACTGGATGAAAAGTTGCCCCAGTATCTGGAAAAAGCAGACAGAATTTATTATCATCTCGGGCGGGATGAGGCTTTTAATCAGACTATCCTCAAGCATTGGCAGCGCCAACTGAAAGCATATCCCAAACGGGGTACTGGACCGATGGCCCTGGAAGATTCTGCTTTCATTCTCCATCCCTTGCGATCGCTCAAAAGTTCCGCAGAATTGCAGTTAATGAGAAAGGCGATCGCCATTTCGGTAGAGGCCCATCAGCGGGCCCGGGAATTAGCCCGTCCGGGGATTTACGAATATGAAATTCAAGCGGAAATGGAGTATATTTTTCGCCAGCAGTCGGTGATGGGACCGGCCTATCCTTCCATTGTCGCCTCTGGTCCGAATGCCTGCATATTACATTATGTGGAGAATAATCGCCAGTTGCAAGATGGAGATCTATTGCTGATTGATGCGGGTTGTTGTTACGAGTATTATAATGCTGATATTACTCGGACTTTTCCCGTGAATCGCAAGTTTACTATGCAACAACGGGTGATTTATGAGATTGTATTAGAGGCGCAAAGACAGGCTATCGAGCAGGTAAAGCCGGGCAAGACTTACAATGATATGCATGGGACAGCTGTAAAAGTACTAGTAGAAGGATTGCTAGAAATCGGACTGCTAGTGGGTGAGATAGAAGAACTGATTAAAGAGAAGAAATACAAACCTTTTTACATGCACGGAACTGGTCATTGGTTAGGTTTAGACGTGCATGATGCGGGGTTTTACAAGCAGGGGGAAGGAGAAGAAGATTGGCTGACATTCCAACCAGGTCAGATAATCACAGTGGAACCGGGTCTTTACATTAGTTCGGAAACAAAACCTGCGGAGGAACAACCAGAGATTGACCCGCAATGGCGCGGGATTGGAGTTAGAATTGAGGATGATGTTTTGGTGACAGATTATGGACGTGAGGTGTTGACTGCTGCGGTACCGAAAGTAGCCGATTTTTCCGGAACAGTGGAAGTGATGCGATAGTCAAATGGTTGATTGTTGATGTTACAATTAATCAATAGAGATATTCGGGTCACCAGCGAATGAGCCACATCAAAAACCTCACTATCCATCAGTTCCGGGGACTGCGGGATCTGAGTTTGCATTCCTTGGGGCAAATAAATATGCTCGTTGGCGTCAATAACTCAGGCAAAACAAGCGTTTTAGAAGCTATCTCTACCTACTGTCGTCCCTTGGATCCGCTACAATGGCTGACTAGGGGACGAGATTTAAAGGGCGATCGGCAATATCTGGTATCACGGCTCAAATGGCTGTTTCCAGCATTACCGCCAAATCAGCAGAATGGCGACGGTAAAATCGATGTTTACCAGGTGCAAACACATATCTCTGGCGATGGCAGTTTCCCAGTCATTGATTCTCGAGCAATTTACAGAGAGTTAACAGGAGTATGGGAGTCTGGCGAACATAAATCCGGGCTGGATTTTGACCAGATTTCCCTTGATGCTACCAGGCGGAATGCCGATTTAGAGTTAGTTGCTACTATCTTCAACCCACAACAGCATCAGGAAAAGCAGGAATGTTCCGAACATTTCCAGTTGTGGGAAAATGGGCGTTTGCTCACCAGAAGCCAAGTCCTTAGCCCTAAGAAAGTCCTACATCAGGACTTAGCATCAGGGAATCTAATGCTGCCAGTTGAAATAGTTACACCCTTAGACCACTGGATTGAAAACTTGCAAGTGGGGCTGCTATCAGAAGCCATTTTACAAAGGTTTAAGCCCGAAGTCATCAAGCTTCTGCAAGTCATAGACTCAGGAATTGTTGGCTTGGAAATTCTGGATAATCAGGGCATCGGTTCTGGCCTTTATATTGACCACAAGCAGTTGGGTCTAGCACCTTTGAGTATCTGCGGGAATGCTGTGCGTCGTCTCCTGCTTTACGCCTTAACCCTGGCAAAGGTGCGAGGGGGTGTTCTACTGATTGATGAGTTGGAAACCTCTATTCATACTGACGCGCTGGGGGGAGTTTTCTCTTGGCTTGTCCAGTGGTGTAGTAAGATGGACGTGCAGTTATTTGCAACTACTCAAAGTCTGGAAGCTGTTGATGCAATGTTGGATGCTACTTCTGAGGATGTGGATCTAGTCCTCTATCGCTTAAGGCCAGAGGAGTCCCAGACTAAATTAATCCGACTAGATCGAGAAACCCTGTGTATAATTCGGGAAGAACTGGGACAGGAGGTACGACGGTGAGATATGCACTCATCGGTGTAGAAGGTTCTCACGATCAAGCCTTTGTGGGTAAAGTTCTTAAACTGCTTGGCTGTCAATCTTTTGACGGCAATGAAGCCAATCTGGATCCTTTCTGGATTAATTTTGTTCCATCTTATCCCAAACAGGGAAACTTATACAAGCGTCTGGATATGCCTTCTATCTTATTCACAGAATCGGTTTCGGTAGCCATTTACTCAGGGGAAGGAAGTAAGCTAGTACGAAATCTGAAGGCAAATTTTGCTAACTACCCTGAGTATCGAACTGATATCGCAGCATTCGGGATAGTTGCTGATGCCGATCGCAAGTCTCCCGAACAGGTGGCCTTAGACTACTATAATGGCTTCAGTAATTTATTTCCTGGTTTCCCCGATCGAGCAGGCGTTGTAGATACAGGTTCTCCTCGCACGGGAATTTATTTGTTACCTGATAATATCTCTCAGGGGGTGCTGGATACTTTGTTGTGCAATTGTGGTGAAGTAGCTTATCCTATGTACGTTGAGAGAGCTAATTCCTATCTTGCCCAATTTTCCTCGGAAGAGAGGAAATCTCTCAAGTGGAAACCTTTCGATCGGGAAAAAGCTCTAATTGCTACGATCGTCAGTGTTCTCAAACCAGGAAAGACGAATACGGTGAGTCTTGCAGATAATAATTGGGTAAGTGAGTCCACCAACATGCAGGTTCCGACTCTGGCAAGTTTTGTAGATTTTTTGAGGGAATTATTAGAACTGCACGAATAATGAATGAGTAATTTGCATTGGCACTGGTTCAGTCTAATTAAAAAGATCGCCGGAAACCCTCACCCAGTAAGGGATATAGCTATTTGAGCTTAAATAGCTATATCCCTGCCTTGTCAGGGTTTCAGTAGTTTTCTTAATCAGGCTGAACCAGTGCCGCAGAATGGCGACAGGAAAATAGATGTAACCCATGTGCAAACACATATTATTGCGCGATCGCGCTAAAGTAAAAAAGAACATGGTAGGATATTTTTGGAAGAAGTCCGTCAGGAATTGGGAATAGTAGGGTGGGCAGTGCCACCTTACCTTAAAGGAGGTAAAAAATGGATACAATGATATCTCAGCGCGAACAAATTATTGGGGAAATTGCCGAACTCCCTAGCGAGGCGATAGTTGAACTTGCCAACTTTATTGAGGATCTCAAGTTCAAACATCATCGCCCCGCTACCTCATCGTCAAGGAAAACAGAAGCAAATTCAGGCTCTGCATTCTTGCTTGCTATTGCTGGTTTGGGGTCTGCCGTTGAAGATGATATCTCAGAACGAGACGAAGAAATTCTAGCGAATGAAATTGACCCCATTCGTGGGTGGACTACCAAAAAAGATGATTCAGTATGACAGCCTTACTAGATACGAGTTTTTTGCTCGCTTTGAACAACGATAACGATCGCAATCATGCCAGGATGTTAAATGTTGCTCAAACCATCAATGAACCCCTGGTTTTACCAACCGTTGTTCTGCCTGAAGTATGCTACCTCATTGCCTCACGTTTGGGACATAGGGCTATGGGTCGTTTTCTGATGGAACTATCCACCTGGGATACCAGACTTGAACCGATGACATTAACAGACTTGCATCGTGTTAATGAAATCTTAGATCGATATGCTGACAGCCAGATCGATTTTGTAGACGCGACCATCATCGCAATTGCAGAAAGAAAGAACATTACTCGTATTCTTACCTTAGACCGTCGTGATTTCATAATCATTCGTCCGCAGCACTGCGCCTATTTTGAAATATTGCCTTAGACCTAGGTTGGGTGGCGATCGGGAAAAATACGGCTGACTTTGTCGGGATCTTGAGATTCTTGGCACGGTGCCTATCCATCAGTAGCCCAGAAACTCGGTTTTGCTGGCAAAACCGAGTTTCTTAATTTAATGTTACAGGGAATGTTACAGGGAGCGATCGCCGGATATGGCGGTATACTATAAATTAATCCGACTAGATCGAGAAACCCTGTGTATAATTCGGGAAGAACTGGGATCTATCTGTACTATCTGTACAACGTACTGCTTTCAAAGCTTGCAGTGCTTTTTCAGCTAGCGCATCAAGCTTACCCGCAGCTATATCTGCCTCAAGTTGTCGATCCCAATCTTCCCAATCTCCCCAATCTCCCTCTGCAAAACCGAGATACTCCCGTTGCCATTCCTCTATCCCAGGACGAATAATTTTCGCCAATGGGTGGTCGCTCGTCTCTATCAATGTTTGAAAACTGGCTACATTCAGAACTTCTAATATCTGCTGTTTCAGAGTTTGATTCTGTGCAATTTGCCCGATCGCCTCTGCTGCTAGCGCGGACCGCTGAGGAGGGGTTTCAGTAGAGTAATTCTTTTCCAATTCTTGTAAGAGGGCTTTAATCTTAGCTGCCGCTTCAGCTAAACTTTGCTGTTCTGTTTGGAAGTATTTGTGAATTATCTTATCGTCCTTAACTTCTCCAGCCACATTACCAACTATACCACCGCCGATTTTTATTTCAGATACCATGAAAAACCTCCTAATTAATTATTTCAACGAACGTTTTCTGGGTATCAATCCCGATTATCATTGCTATAGCGAATCCTCGCCCCTGCCCACTGTAGCTTTTCCCGTAGGGTCTGATAGTAAGAATAATTTTCCCGCAGAATAATAAACTTAGCTAGACAATTAGCCATTCTCACGTCCACTCGCTGTCCGGGCCAAATGGCAGTTCCCATTACCCCGTCTGTCCAGAGTTTCGTATTTAACTCCCGGTCTTCTAAAGGCCAGACACTAACTACAGAACCCGATGGCAAAACAATGGCACGACTAGATAGACTCAAAGGACAAATGGGCGTAACCGCGATCGCCTCCATGCCCTCATGGACGATCGGGCCATTTGCCGACAAGGTGTAGCAAGTCGAACCAGTCGGCGTGGACACAATCAACCCATCTCCCTGATATTGATCCACCACCTCCCCGTCGATCGCCACTTCCAGAATTGAGGTAATCATCCGGTCAGCAGATGCTGGCTTGATACAGATTTCATTGAGGGCCAAAAAGCAATCGCTTACAGGTTTCCTCTGAGTGCGATCGCCCTCAAACACAGCCGCCTGCAACATCATCCGCAGCTGCACTGCATAGCGGTCTTCCATCAACCTGTCCCAAACCCGTTCTGTATCCTTAAACGCCTCAAAAGATTCCGTCAAAAATCCCATATGACCCCCGATATTTACTGCCAAAATCGGGATGCCATATGGGGCCACTTGTCTAGCAGCAGCTAAAGCCGTGCCATCACCGCCTAGTACCACCGCCAGATCGATCGGTTGCGTTCCAGAAGCCAAAAACACCGGGTAGGGATTATCCTTGACCCCACTCGGTCCCATCAACACCTGAGAACCTCGATCCTCCAGCTGTCTCACACATGTTTCGGCCCAGCGGCGACTCTCATCATGTCCAGCTTTATGGGCAATTATGACCCGCTTTAGATCCACTAATCTACCACTTCAATAAGTTAAACTGCTCCATATCCACTGTATCGCGATTGCGGTAAATTGACAACACAATCGCCAGACCCACCGCTGCTTCTGCCGCTGCCACTGTAATCACAAACACTGCAAAAACTTGTCCCTTTATCCCTTGGGAGTCGAGGAAATTTGAAAATGCCATCAAATTGATATTTACTGCATTCAGCAGCAACTCTATCGACATCAGCACCCGCACGGCATTGCGGCTGTTAATCAAACCATAAATGCCAATGCAGAACAATGCTGCTGCTAGTAACAAGAAATACTGAAGTTGTAGGATCATAATTTACTGCTTGTTCTTCGTTCGTAGTAAGCGCTTTAGCGCTTATCTATTTTCATTAACTCTGGGAAGTTTTCTTTGAGGCTGAGACGAGTTCCCGTGGGCGTTCCGGTAGCATTAATGCTGGGGGCACGGGTTTTGAAGGCATTTCATCGGGCAAATACTCGCTACGGGCCAGAATTATTGCCCCGACTAACGCTATCAACAACAGCACTGATGCCAGTTCAAAGGGGAGCAAAAAGTCACTGAAGAAATGCAGTCCAATGATAACGGTAGAAGCCTCCCCCGCGATCGCCCCTGTTGAGAGAGACCAAGGAGTTGTTAAAACCATCGTACTCAAGAGGGCAAACAGGCCGACACAGACTAAACCCGTTGCCCCCTTCCGGATCCAGGCACGGGGCAGGGGTTTCAACTCTTCCCGTTTGTTCACTAGCATGATAGCAAACAAAATCAGGACGTTCACCGCCCCTACATAAATCAGTACCTGGGCCGCTGCCACAAAGCCTGCATTCAATAAAATGTACATGCCTGCGATGCTGATAAACACCCCTCCCAGCAAAAAAGCTGAGTAGACGATATTCTCTAGCAGTACCACTCCCAATGCTGCGGCGATCGCCATCACTGCCAGCAGACCAAAAGCAACTAACTGAACTCCTTCTGCTAAATTCACTCTGCTTGTCCTTTCCTAATTTTCCATTGTTCGTATATTCTTCGTAGTAAGCACTAAAGTGCTTCCGGAGAGCAAGCACTTTAGTGCTTACTACAAACCTTTAATTTTTTTCCATTTCTGCGATAATTTCTTCTGGGCGCTTACCTGCCCGAGGCGAAGTATGTGACACCTCATGAGGCTCCATGACCCCCTTTGGTAGGTAAGCCAGTTCCCGCATCGGCTGTACCATGGGGTCATTCGTGACTTTATAGGGAAGCCGTCCTAGAGCCACATTGTCATAGTTCAACTCATGCCTGTCATAGGCTGCCAGTTCGTACTCCTCTGTCGCCGACAGACAGTTTGTGGGACAATATTCTATACAATTAGCGCAGAATATACAAACACCGAAGTCGATGCTGTAATGCTTCAACTGTTTCTTCTTGTTTTCCTTGTTAAATTCCCAATCTACCACTGGCAGGTTGATCGGGCAAACTCGCACGCATACTTCGCAGGAGATGCACTTGTCAAATTCAAAATGAATCCTACCCCGGAAGCGCTCCGATGGGATAAGTTTTTCATAGGGGTACTGCACAGTGATCGGACGCCGCTGCATGTGGTCAAAGGTTACTGATAATCCCTGACCGATGTATTTAGCAGCTTGAAATGTCTCTTTCGTGTATTCGCTAACTTGCTTGAGTAATTTCAGCATTGTGTGTTCTCTCTCTCTTGGTAGGCGGTGCCTTGTTGGTGGGCGGGTGCCCACCCTACATCTCATTCTAATTTATCCGCCGAAGGCAAAGGGGAAGGCTAGCTTCAGGCCAGCGGTTAACAGCAGGTTCACTAGGGATACGGGCAATAAAAACTTCCACCCTAGGTTTAGTAACTGGTCTATTCTCACCCGTGGCACAGTCCAGCGGAGCAGAATTGCTAGGAATACTAGAAAGTAGGCTTTCAGGATTACCATTATGATGCCAATGCTTGCTGCGATTACCTGCAACCAAGGTATCGTCTCACTTACTCCTAGCAAACTGGCTAAGAAATCGATCGATACCGGAAATTCCCAACCTCCCAGGTACAATATTGCCACTAGGAGGGCTGACAGCACTAGGTTGACGTAAGAACCGAGGTAAAACAGAGCGAATTTCATCCCAGTATACTCGGTCTGGTATCCTGCTACCAGTTCTTCTTCTGCTTCTGGCAAGTCAAAGGGTAGCCGTTCGCATTCTGCTAGGGCGGCGATCCAAAAGATGACGAACCCTACTGGTTGACGCCAAACATTCCAGCCTAAAATACCGTAACCTGATTGCTGTTCTACGATGTCGATCGTGCTGAGGCTGTTGGATATCATGACGATCGCCAGTACGCAGAGGGCCAGGGGCACCTCATAACTGATGGACTGAGCTGCGGCCCTGAGTCCCCCCAGCAAAGAATACTTATTATTAGAAGCGTAACCTGACATCAACAGACCGAGCGGGGCAATACTGGAAAGGGCGATCCAGAGAAAAATACCGACACCCAAGTCAGTGATGACCAAATTCTGGCCAAAGGGGACAATCAGGTAAGAGACAAAGACTGGCACCACTACGAGGGCGGGACCGAGGGTGAATAACAATCCATCTGAGGAATTTGGGATGACATCCTCTTTGAAAAGCAGTTTGAGACCATCTGCTACCGGGACTAACACGCCGAATGGGCCCATGTATTCCGGACCGATCCGCTGCTGGACGGCTGCGGAAATTTTCCGTTCTAACCAGGTTGTTACTAACACTCCTACTGTGGCACCTAGCAGCACCAGCACCATCGGCAGTGGCAGCCACATTGCTTGGGCCACTTCCCCAGGGACGCCAATATCCCTGAAGAACTGGATAAAACTTCCTTGTAAGTCGATTCCTGGGTTCATGTTTCCTATATACGCAATATCTGGCTGGGTAATATCCCAGCGGTCTTAACTGCCGGTTTACTAGCTACCGTAACTGGATGGCTGACGGCTGACTCGATCGATTTTAAAGTTTTTTAACGACTTTTACCAGAAATCCCTGGCCAGACCGGAATTTCGTATAGGGACCAGAGCAAAACAAAGAGACAGCCCCGTTCGTAAGCGCGAAAAATCGCAATGACAACCTATATCCAAAACCGAGATAGTATTGACTGATCGCTGACATTAGCGTTTGTCTATCGGAATGTAGTGCATGTTATGCTCGCCAGTGTAAACTTGGGTGGGACGGTAGATGCGGTTTTCTCCTATCTGCTCTTTCCAGTGGGCTAGCCAACCTGCTACCCGGGCGATCGCGAACACTGGGGTAAACAAGTCTCTGGGAATGCCAAGCTTCCGGTATACTAAGCCTGAATAAAAGTCCATATTCGGGTAAATCCCTTTGGGACCGAGTTTTTCCGATATCTGTTTTTCCAACTCTAGGGCGATCGCATAGTATTTATCATGACCAAACTTATCAAACAGCTTTTCTGCTAGACTTTGAAGGATATTGGCGCGGGGGTCTTTCACCTTATATACTCTGTGACCGAATCCCATAATTTTCGCCTTGCGCGCGATGCAATCTTCCACGAAGGGACGAACATTCTCCACGGAGCCAATTTTCTCTAACATATCCAGGACTTCTTCATTAGCCCCACCATGGAGGGGACCGGCCAGGGTGCCCACAGCGGAAGCGATCACCGCGTAGGGGTCAGTGAGAGTCGAAGCCGTAACTCTGGCGGAGAATGTGGAAGCATTCATAGTGTGTTCCGCGTGCAGGATGAGACTGACATCAAATACCCGAGCAGCTAGGGGGTCTGGTTCGCTTTCCGTGAGCATATAGAGAAAATTGGCAGCATAGTCGAGGTCATCTCTAGGCATCACGGCATCGTTACCTTTCCGCATCAGATTAAATGCTGCTACCATTGAAGGTATTTTCGCAATCAGGCGGACCACCGCACTGCGAATATATTGGGGGTCATCCAAGGCGCGACGGGCATAAAATAACCCCAAGGCCGCAGCAGAGGATTGCAAGGCATCCATCGGGTGACCTGTTTCGGGAAAGTACTCCATCATGCGCCGGATCTTATATTTGATGCGCCGGTGATGGCTAATTTCATATTCAAATGCATCTACCTCGGCGGCGCTGGGGAGATGACCCCAGATCAGCAGATAGGTCGTTTCTATGAAGGTACTACGATCTGCTAGTTCCTCTATGGGAATTCCTCGATACTCCAGGACTCCTTTGTGTCCATCGATGTAACTGATGCTGGATTGACTGGCGGGAATTCCTTCTAGTCCTGATTTATATTCGCAGGCGATGGACATGGCTGTATCCTTTACTGAGCGTGAAATTTCTTCTGTATCAGAGTACATATCATATCAAAGCCTTTCTGTCAAATCGCTTGCCAAATCGATCCCCCCTATAGGGAGGATCGCCCTCGCTATGATAAGAGAAATTTGGGCGGAGCTAGCAAAAACAGGGAGCACCTGCCAAGGGGAGAGCCAGTTTCAGGGAGACTCAAGCCGATAACTCCAGCTTTTTTCACGACTAATGCACCTCGGGGTTCGCCCCAGACTAAGATTTCTGCCCAGTTTCCCAGGTTTGGTTCATGACCGACTAGGGCTAAGGTGGTACCGCCAGTCTGCTGCCATTTGTCTAACCAGTCTAGCCATGCTTTGATATCACCGGCGGGGGCGAGGTGGTGAGATGTTTCTATCTGGGTTGCTAGACCTGCTTTTTGCAGTATTTCGGCTGTTTGCTGGGCACGCAGGAGGGGACTGGTGAGGATCGGGTCGAAGTGCAGCTTAAAGTCTTCCTTTAGCCGTTTGGCGATTTTCTGGGTTTTCTGCTTGCTTTCGTTGGTGAGGGGGCGGTCTTCGTCAAAGTCGTATTCTGCGCGATCGGCGGCTATGCCGTGACGGATCAGGTAAATGTCGGTGGTGCTAGCCATTTTTCGGACTTAAGTGCATTGGTGATATTTTTAGGCACGACTATGTAATACCACACCATGCAGTACCTTCCGCTACCCCTGAGTTCGGTGAGATCGCTCTTCTGGGCGATCTCAAGAAGGGATTAAGAAACCAGGTATATGGGAAAAACCTGGTTTCTGGCCGACTCGCAAGTATGCTAGCAGCTTTCATACCAGAGGCACTCCGCACCTCAGTTTTCACTCTCTTCGCTAGCGTCGAATATATCCTCTAGAGAATATATCCTCTAGATCTCGGTAGCCACTAACCACGCGCATAATTTGAATCCCCCCGGCAACAGGGCGATAAAATATCAGGTAATCCTCTACTGGAAAACTCCGTAACTCAGGAGCAAGGTCGTCGCGCTTACGCCCTAGTCCCGGGAATTTAGCCAGAAGCTGGCATTTTTCGTAAATTCGATCTACGAAACGATCCGCCGCCTCTGGATTTTTCTCGGCGATGTAGTCATTTATCTTGTTGATGTCCTCTCTAGCTAGGACAGTAAAAACGCAAAAGTTACTCATTATTGACCAGACTGAATTCGGCGCAAGCGATTTTTTTCCCGGAGTTCGCGGAACACTGTTTCACTATCGACTAACTCACCGCGATCGGCTGCTTCTATCCCCATGGCTATTTCCTGTTTTAGTTCTGCAAAACGTCTCTTATCAATCTGGTCTCGCACCGACAACAGCCGCAATCCTTCGAGAACTACCTCAGAAGCAGACTGATAACGACCGCTTTTCACTTGTTCATCAATCAACTGTTCGATTTCTGGAGTCAGCAATATAGTCATATGTGTTCTCCTTTTTCCGAGTTTGCCACTCTACCTCTATTATACCGATTCCCGCAGAATCTGTCAAGGTTGGTTATTTCCGATTTTTCTGGAACGGTGTCTGGAGATGGCCGATCGCACGATCTCCTGGGCGATTGAAATTCCTGCTACAAAAACTTGCGCATGCTATTTCCGGGGCGATCGCATGATTGAGCGATCGCCCCTTGGCAGCCCCCTCGTAACTACCGGTTCTCCGGTCGCACTGGCATCACCCTAGCATCTGGTGCTCAAACCCCCGATCGCCCCCGAAGGAAGTCCGACCTTAGAAAATATCTGTTGCCATGTTATCCGTGACCTGCTAACATTAGAGTATACCATCAAATAACTGTTATTATGCTTGTAACCGATTTGCTACAACAATTGCGAGATTTATCCCGCGCTGACAAGCTACGGATAATGCAATTTATGATATCAGAACTGGCCAAGGAAGAAGGGGTCACACCCCTAGAAAATGATGTTAACTTTTCCAGTGTCACCCTGTATAATTCTCATGAAGCTGCCCACCAACTAGCCCTGCTATTAGAGTCAAATCAGGAAGCTTCTTAATGCTTCTATGCATAAATATTTCCTTTCTCGTTCATAAATTTTGTCTCGATTAATATATTCGTTTTTAACTCCGAAGTCAAAAGTAGGAAAAGGATAATCTTCTTTGACTATTGGAGTAATTGCAATCTCCACTCTCTCACCTTCTTTGATATTTTCAGACAATTTTTCTAAGAGAATAATTGTTTTTCCTTGTATGTAATCTTTCATAATTAAAAATATGAGTATCTAAGAGTAATTTCAGAGATTTTCAAACAGGTTAATAATCTCTTCAGGCAGGGGATCGTTAAAGTCATCAGGGACAACAAATTCACTGGCACATAAACCAATAGGACGACATTGTTGTTTTTGAGGTTGATTAGTGGGAATAGGTTTAACTGATCGGTTTATCTGCTTGAGTAATGATTAAGCTATTACCTTCTTGAATCAGTTTGATAAATCCAGAGAAATCCTTTTGAATGTCATCTATATTGAGGGTAATCATGGGATTAGCTTGATAATTAAAGCAAGAATTGACTATGACACTTATATCTTAACACATTTCACGGCACGACTTTACTCTTCGCGAAATATTTAATGCGATCGCCCCACATACGGGCGATCGCACCGGCGGTAAGATAATGAGGGCGATCGCTCATTCGTCTGGTTACTCTCGAAAGCGAATTCGGAAAACTTCCACAATCATTAATTTCCCTCGGTAATGCTCTCCACTATCCTGTAATGATAAATAGTCTATCAGCCTGGTCATTAACTGAGGAATAATTTCCGGATGATTTCTAAGTTGAATAGAAATGATTCCCTGATATGCGCTTGGTGGATAAGTCACAATATCAGCAAAATCTCCATTGAGGGAAACAAGTATTGCATTGAGTTCCTGCGCTTTAGCAATGACTTCAATGTCGGGAGATTCAATGGGTATGTAATCTATCAAAACTAAAGCTTCATGACCGGCATCACGAAGCCTTTGGATTATCGAGTTAGGAACGCATTGATCGATGAAAAATTTTAAACTCATTAGGCAACTGTTTCAAAATATGACAAATCGCGAGCGTAATCAAGACAAGCATCGATCTGCTCTTTGACAAGAACGGGAAACTCACCTAATATCTGTTCAACCGTATTACCTAATGCTAAATAACCTAAAATCAGACTTACTGGAATTCTTGTGCCTTTGATTCTTGGTTTACCCCGAAGTACGTCTGGCGTACTCACGATATGCTCTCTCCAGTTTACAGGCATAACTTGTCCTTTATGATATGACACTTATATCTTAACACATATTACACGGCTCGAAATTGTAGTATCCAAGAAATATTTAATGCGATCGCCATTCGTTTCGGTGGCGCGAACGCACCGGCGGCAAGATAATGGGCGATAGCTACTCCACCCTTCGACAGGGCTACGCTCAGGGGCCACCCCTAACGAAGTAGTTCTCGAAGCACTGCGACTGCTTTCGGTACGCGATCGGGCTGACGACGAACGGCGACACCGAAGAACTCCCCTCTAGGATCGCGATCGGGACTGAACAAGCTCCCGTAGGTTGGGTTGAGGTACGAAACCCAATCCTCATGTCTAATCATTATGTAATTCTTTTTCCAGCAAGTCAACTGCCATGCGTAACGTTTTCAATCTCTTACGCTTATTCTTGATTTCTGATTGCTCCGGAGGGATTGAGTATGTGAATACATACTCGACATTTTTAATGTATTTGTGAAGCTGGTTAATCGCCTGATTACTAAACTGTTTCAGGTAGTCTGTAGCAACTTCTGTACAGACTTGTGACAATTGCTGACGATAGTTCGACCAGGCTTCTTCATTTCCCTGCTTCGTACCTTGATTGACCGCATGGGTGATCCCAGCAGCGATCGCCCCTCCCACTGGACCTCCCAACAACCAACCAACTGCTGTGGCTGTGGCAACTGATTTAGCAGTAGAATCGGATGTAGAAGGCACAGTTGGTCGAGATATAGTCGGATCGGCAGGTAATGAGATCGAAAGTTTACTGGGTTGCTTATGACCAAATTCATCGCAGGCTTGGTTGACATATTTCATCACAGAGTCTATATTCACAAACAGCCTATGCATCCGATCGCAATTCATCAGAATCGGTCAATTCCGATGCATACAAGATTCTTTCACAGATCCCGTTCATGGTTATTTTCCTCAGACAATTATTTGGTAGTTGGCTCTCTCAAATGAAAAGAACCAACTCATCTAGCAGAAAACCATCCTTAAACTTTTGACCCAATTAGTCCCTCGTAGCCAGATTCCATTGACTGCCATTGAGAGTAAACATTATTTTCAAGTTCCTTGAGTCGCTTGATTTCCGCCTCGCGCTGATACTCTTCCTTTTCCTTCTGTTCGAGGAGCCGATCTAGCTCATCTCGGCGATCGTGAATGTCTTCATTCATGCGTTTGGATACTTCTGCCTCATATTCGTCAAAAAGTTTCCTCACTTCTCGATAAACTTCCTTAGACGTGCAGTAGAGATGTCCCGATCTGCCGCGATGTAGGCGAGTCGGCAAAGACAAGCCATTTGAAGTGCTTGTTCGCGGCTGAAGGCAGTCCCTATAGGTTCTAGGTTGGGGGAGTACGTTAATTGCTGAACAATCTTTTTAGTGCCAACATTCGCTATCCGGCGCAAGCCCCGTCGAAATCGTGAAGACATAAAACTCTCCTTAATCATCACGCCAAGGTTTTGGAGATCGATCGGCTGCTTCTAAGGTCTGCCAGGGTTTAGACGCTGGTAATTTCCAATCGTGCATGCTCAGAACTCGGCTGTATTCGCCACTGTCCACCCACTTGAATAACTCGGCGGCACGCATGACAATCCAGGGATGAGATTGGTTCATAACCCCTATCACCTTTGCAATCTGGTCTAGAGTATCGTAGTCGTAAGATTCAAACTCCTTCGCTTGCTTGATGAACTCATCTACGATAGTAGGGCTACTGTAGTATTTCTTAGGCAAACCTGCCATCTTCACTAAGACACTTGCAGCCACTTCCGGTTGTTGGCAAGCAAGCAGGCCGGATCGATCGGCGGTAAGCTCCGACATGCGCCTCCAGTTGAGTAAAGCCATCTCTACTCCTACTGTAATTAAGGAACCAATTCCCAAGGTTGCCCTCCCAACCAAGTTAGCCATGGTAGGTAAGCATGAAGCTGTCTGATAATATAAAATGTGCTGGCTTTTGATATGACCTAACTCGTGGGCTATGACGAACATCAGCTCTTCAGGAGAAAGCCAATCAGCACATTCTGAACTCAAAACAATGATACTTTTTTCCACATCTGCCGTGACAGCATTAATACCATAACTATCTTGATGAAAGTACAACTCCGGTTGGCGGTCGATTGACAGGATCTCGCAAGCTTCTTGCAGCACCTCATATACTTCAGGAGCATTATTACTATTCACCTTCAGACCGCTTCCCGTGTAATGAATTCTTAGCAATCGATCGAAGCTAATCTCATTAAGCTTTCTGATGATAGCTGTGAACCCATGCATTTTCTCAAGTGTATTACGAGCCGATTTGTCCCAAGGATGTTCGTAATTTTCAATCTTGAGGAAGTTAATTTTCCTTCTGTCCATAACTTACGATCGCCATAAATCTTGCCATAATCCTGGTCAGAGTTGATTGTCACCTCTATACTCGATCTCGATCATCATTAACTTTGGAGATCGATCGACTACTTTTTAACAAAACTTAGCAATATCCCTCCCGAAAACCTTCCGACTAACAACTATCAGGATTTATAACTACTGGTGTTCCGCCAAGTTCTGCGCATCAGCCCAAGGCTTCATGCAACAGACCCCACTGGCGAAACTGCCCCGAGAGAACTTGGTGTGAGTGGCATTGACTCACCAGTTGCTGACGCTATCACTCTACTCTCTAACTTGGGTAGTAAAAAAGCTATTTGTAACAAAACTTAACACTTTCCCTCCCGAAAGCCTTCCTCCCGTATCAAGAAATCCCTATGCTCTTGTCCTGAAGGACTCGGCAGGCTCCAGACACTGGCCTGGGAACGGGTTCGGGCAGCGAGGCCTCCTACCAACGGGTTTTGACCACACCGCAAGGGAGATCGCTTCCCATGCCAGTACGGAGGGACTCTGGCAGGTAAAGGCTTTAGCGTTTACTACGAACCCAGGTACTAAGTAGTTAGACAAAATTAATTACACATCGCATGGGCGCCAGAACGCTGGAAACGCTTGTAACGCAGGGACTGCTCATCTCATGCAATTAATTTTGTCCTATTACTTACGAATTGATCAAATAATTCTCGACAATTTGTAATATCCTTTCGGCCGCATGACCGTCACCAAAAGGATTGATCGCCGTGGCCATTTGCTCGTAAGCAGCCCGATCGCCCAATAACTCAGCCGCAGCGGTAAAAATATC
Source organism: Hormoscilla sp. SP12CHS1 (assembly GCA_014324065.1). GTDB lineage: Bacteria > Cyanobacteriota > Cyanobacteriia > Cyanobacteriales > Desertifilaceae > Hormoscilla. The sequence goes on from JACOMV010000009.1 coordinate 26,337, forward strand.
CGTAGAGTCAGTACCAACCAGGGAAGCCGTCCCAGCGGCGATCGCCTCAGGTCTTTCCGTAGTCTTGCGCAAAACGAGGACAGGCTTACCCAGACTAGGAGCTTCCTCCTGCAAACCGCCAGAATCAGTCAACAGCAGATAGCAGCGAGAAATCGCTCCCACCAAGGTAGCATAATCCAGAGGCTCAGTCAAAAACACCCGATCGTGCCCGGACAGAAGGGCCTGTAGGGGAGAACGGACCCGAGGATTAAGGTGTAGAGGTAACAACAAAGCCGTATCCCGAAAGCGGTCCAAAACTTGCAGAAAACCCTTAGCAATATGCTCCAGAGGCGTACCCCAATTTTCCCGCCGGTGAACAGTAGCCAACAATACCCGAAACCGACTCCAATCTAAACCAGGAATCTGGCATTCTGGCCGATCATGTGCCACCATTAGCAAAGCATCAATGACAGTATTACCAGTTTGATGAATTTCCCCCAGCACCCCAGAACGGCGCAAATGGGCCACAGCAGTAGCAGTAGGAGCAAAATGCAACTGAGTCACCTGGGAAATCAGCCGCCGGTTAGCCTCCTCCGGGAAAGGATTAAACAGATCGTCAGTACGCAAACCCGCTTCCACATGTCCCACCGGAATTTGAAGATAGAAAGCCGCCAGGGCCGCCGCCAAAGCCGTCGTCGTATCCCCCTGCACCAAAACTATCTGTAGCGCCAGTTTATTAAATATTTCATCCAACCCCTGCAAACTCCGACAAGTAATATCTGTCAGGGATTGCATCCGCCGCATAATATCCAGATCCTCATCAGCGCAGATACCAAACAATTGCATCACTTGCGCGACCATCTCTCGATGCTGACCCGTCAAAATCACCCGCGTATCAAAAGCAGGAGACTGGCGGAACAGCCGAATCACCGGTGCAAGTTTAATCGCTTCAGGACGAGTGCCCAAAGTAATGCCAACTCGGACAGGAAACTGTGACATAGAATTGAACAGAAGTGAGAAACCTGGATTTATCCTAAGACCTTCGGCCCAACCCCAAGCAAATATAGCCCCAAAACCGTTCGCGTAGCGTGCGCGCAGCGCAATCGCAAGCAGCCAGTGCAAGGGAATCCTAAAATGCTAGCCAAAAACTATGCTAGCCTTAGAAGAGTATCCAGTCACAGACCTAAATACCTTCATCAGCTGGATGCACGAATGCATGACCGACGAGGAAATCCGCCAATTTCAGAACCACCTAGACTTTGACGGTGCCTATGACTTTGGCTTTGTACGCATTCGGATCAACGTGTTCGACTCCCTCGCCGGTCCAGCGATGGTGTTGCGACTCATCCCATCCAAGATCCAAACCCTAGAACAACTCAACGCACCAGAAGTCTTCAAAGACATCTGCCATTACCACAAAGGACTGATCTTGGTCACGGGACCGACGGGTTCTGGGAAGTCCACCACAATGGCCGCGATGATTGATTACATGAACCGGAATATAGCGCATCACATCATCTGAGGATCCGGTAGAATTCGTTCATAAGAGTCAAAAAGCTCTCATCAAGCACCGGGAAGTAGGCAGGCACACCCTGGAATTTAAGAACGCTCTCAAAGCTGCCTTGCGGGAGGATCCTGATGTTATGCTAGTAGGGGAAATTCGGGACCAAGAGACCATGAATATCGCCCTGAAAGCAGCTTCCACAGGTCACTTGGTGATGGGAACCATGCACACCAACAGCGCTGTGAAAACCATCGAGCGAGTTATGGGGATGTTCAAACCAGAAGAACAGCCAGCTTTCCGAGTTGCTCTATCGGAATCCTTGGTGGCGATCGTAGCTCAAGGTTTGTGCAAGACTACAGACGGCAAGCGTACAGCCTTCCACGACATCCTGATCGCAGTTAAAGAATACGTTGTCAAGGGTCAGTTAGACGAAATTACTCAAATCATGCTCCGATCGGAGTTTGAAGGCATGACAACCATGAACAAAGCCTTGTACAACCTTTATAAAGAAAGTCGGATCACCAAAGAAACAGCCCTAGACAAATCCCCAACTCCCAATGAAATGGCACAGTTCCTCCGAGGTCGGATCTAGAAAATAGCTAATAGCTAATAGAAAATGGCGAAAGGGGAATGGGGCAATTCTCAATTCTCAATTCTCAATTAGCAATCAACAAAGTTGGCAGAAATATTCAAGGGAATTGCCCTATTTACACCAGGGGGAGATTTAATTTATTGCATCGACAAAAACAAGCAAAGTCGATGGCATTTAGATCTCTGTGCCGCACTGCAAGAAATGCTAGGTTTGCCAGAACCCCCCCACTTTTTGGTGCCAGGATACACAGCAACGATCGATCGATGGTTAGACCCCCAAACGCAGCAAGTGAGATCTGTTGCGGAAGCATATCCGCCAGTTTTGCGGTATCAAGCATTGCTGAATGCAGTTTTTCACACAGGTAATATAGAGTGGCAAGCAGCATCTTGGCAAGAGGGGTTGTGTGATCCGAGAGTATTGGCAACCTATCGGACTCTGTTTCCCCAACTCTGGGAAGAGCATGACTTAATAGTGCATTGGGAAAAGACAGGTACTCACTGGGAAAAGACTACTTCTGACATGCCGACGAGACCAGAAACGCCAGGATATGTAATGCGGCTGTTTGTTTCTGGTAACAATGTTGCCACCGAGCGTACACTCAAGAGTTTACACGAAATTTTAGAGCAGTCTCTGAGACATCCTTACACCCTAAAAGTGATCGATGTTATCAAATATCCCGAGCAAGCAGAGGCCGATCGGGTTTCAGCCACACCTACCCTAGTCAAAGTATGGCCCCGACCAATACGCAGAATTATCGGGGATTTGGATAATGTAGACAAACTGCTACAGGTGCTGAGTAGTTTAGAAATATAAAGTATGAATAATGAACAATAAACAATAAATCAAGCCAAGGTTTGAAAAGTATATAGTAGGGTGGGTTAGGCGCAGAATTATCGACCTATTGGACGATGATTAGCTTTTTAACCCACCTAGTGTCAGCGCTCAGCGATCGGCGATCAGTTACCAGCGCTTGAAATCAGTTCTAGAACTCCCACCGCGCCTGCGGCAGAGTAGTCAAAAATTTTCGCCATGCTGCACTAGAAGCTTTTGTCCGACTAGGTGCCTAAAAACTTACACATCTCTCATATTTGGGCGAAAAGTCAGTACCAGCGGGACCGCTTAGAGATAATCAAAATATTATCTAATTTCCGTATTTTGGCCAGACACAGCGGAGTTGGATTGTGGCTATAGTTATAACTATAAAGCTGCGGTCATAAAGCTTCGATGTCTGTCCGGAGCGCTAGTCGCACTACCCTCCAGACATCGCAGCGAGATTGGCTAGTAAGCAACGCCGCAAATAACTCCGATAACTCAGATGAGCAACGGCCTACCGATATAAGTCCAGCGAAACGGCTTGGCCAAGGTATCATTAAAGAAATCGATGAATGCGAGAATACAACTTTTGAGTTCTGCGACCGATGTGAAGTTGCCGCGTTTGAGCAACCGGCGTGTCAAAATGCCAAACCAAATTTCCACC
>JACOMV010000009.1:30159-41959 GCA_014324065.1 Hormoscilla sp. SP12CHS1
GAGATTATAACACACTAGCTATCATTTGTGCTAAAATTTCCCCTTGCGCATAGCTGAAATTATTGCCCTGCAAGGGTTTTAGCTATGCCTCATGTTGGAGCAGTCTGGGCCAACATGATTATCCGATTTATTTGCGGCGTTGCGTACTAGGCGCTCTCAACAAAATGTTGAGGGCTTTGCAGGCTGTCGCCTTCGATGTTAGAGATGGCGTTATCACCATTTCTGATGCCGATGTTATACTTGCGCAGAGCCAATATGAGCTTTGTGAGGGTTAAAGACAGCACAACAGCTTCTAAGGTAAAGCTTTTACTTCTGTGGCATTTGTTTCAGACTCAGAGGATATCTGCTCTGGAACCGGTGTCTGCTCAAGCTCAACTGATGGTGTCATCTCTATGGCAGGTGCATCAGTTGCCGTCGGAAACGGTTCATTAACTGGCGCCTGCTCAGAATCCACCGATGGTTTGACTTCCGTGGCGGGCGTCTTAGAAGCAGGCGGTGCGAGCGTTTCGGCCTCCTGCCAAGTCGGCTCTAGAACTGGTGCCTGCTCAGAATCCACTGATGGTGTCACCTCTGTAGTGGGCGTCTCTACCGTTCCGGAAAAATCGGAAGCAGTTGTCCGTTCTTCTGTGGCCGGTCTCTCTACCGTTCCGGAAAAATCGGAAGCAGTTGTCTGTTCTTCAACCGACGATGGTGAAATCACTTCTGGGGATGCATCATCGGAGATAGTCGGGGCGGGAGAAAGTTCCGATGGTGTTGTCCGCCGAAAGCGGCTCAACAATCCTTGCAAAAATCCGCCAGATTTCGGTGTTTCTGATGTCGGTGTTACTTCAGATGCCGGTTCTGAGGCTGATGGTGAAATCACTTCTGGGGATGCATCATCGGAGATAGTCGGGGCGGGAGAAAGTTCCGACGGTGCTGTCCGCCGGAAGCGGCTCAACAATCCTTCAAACAATCCCCCAGATTTCGGTGTTTCTAATACCGGTTCAGGTGCAGATTCTGGCTCGACTAATGGTGTCGCCTCAGTAGGGGTGGTAGTTTCTTCAGAGATCTTCTGGGATTCTGATTCTGTAGCTGGGGCCTCTATCAACAGCTCTGGGGAGGTAGTTTCTGGTTGGGCGTGAGCCTTAGAAGGTTGAGCCTCTGGGACTGCAATCGCTTCCGCCTCTGATGTCGTTTCTGGTTCGGAAATCAGGACTTCGGGTGGAGCTGGTGCTTCTTCCGGGGTAGAGGAGGGAGTATAGTTAGGGTCTACAATAGCTTGGGCTGCTGCTGCCAGTTCTCCCCGTAGCAACCGGGATTGGGTGTCTTGGCCATTGGGTTCGTAGGTAATCAGTCTCACTGTATTGTTGAACTCGTTCTTAACGGCCCTACCCAGTTCATCAATAAATTCTAATTGCACCCAGTTTTTTCCAGGCTTAAAGCCTTTGAGATAGATAGGCTGCCACTGGTCTAGATAGAAGCTTTCGCCGTTGATAGTGCAGCGAATCCGCCAATCTAGGATATCGTCGTCTGGATATTCCTGAGCTACCAGATGTAGAGGGGCATCACTCAGATAGAAGTCCAGCAGAATAGGTTCCGATCCATAGCTGCCATCTGGACTGTTGTAAGTTAACAGAGGCAATGCCCGATCGGGGTTGTTGTCCTCTGTTTTAGTAAAGATGTGAAAGGTAGTTTGAGCGTAGGCTCCCTCATTTTTGAAGCTCTCGTCCCAGGGCCGGTCCGCAAAAACCCGCAGGCTGTGGGTTCCCGGAGGTAAATCTGTCAAAACTAAGGGTATTTTAAGATCATAAATTTCTATATAGGGCTGGTTATCAAGGATGACTTCCAGATGGGGCCCCAGTCCCAGCTGCGGATCTTTGAACAACGGCAGATCCTCCACTGCTATATCAACGGTAACGGTGCTGTCGTTGAATAGTTCATCTGGCTGGGGACTCAAAATAGTTACCTGGGGCTGGTAAATCTCCAATAGCTGCCGCAGATCTTGAATCACCCGAGGAGTCCCAACCTCCTCAATGTTTGTTGGCTGGGTCTGCCAGACAGGATACCTACCACTATAACTAGGGAAGGGTTCTGGGCGATCGCCACAACTGGTCACCCCCAAGACTAGAATCACTGCCATCAGGGACCTAAACAATTTGAGTACCCTAGTCCACCGCCAATTTATGCCAAACACTCCTTTATACTCCAATACCTACTTACAAACCATAGCCTAAGAATAATTTTCCCAGGTAAGGGAGCTTTAGAGAACCGTTACTTCACTCTCTTGACTTTTTTCTTCATATCATGTACTGACTTGATTTTCCGATTAAGTCGTCTCCCACAAGTTTTGGTCACTGTGTTACTAGCTTAAACCCTTTATCTGTGGTCATTTCGGGCAGACCGTCTACTGACTACTGACTGCTATACTGACTTAGAACCCCAGTCACTAATTAGTTAGATGGAAGTTTTTGTCACCATTATGAACTTTTGTAAAGTTTCCTCAAACCCTATCAGCTGTGCCTATTGAGGATAGTTTACATTTCTTAACACAGTACCTTAATATCGGGCTTTATAGTTTACATTTCTTAACACAGCGCAACTGTGCCTATTGAAGATAGTTTACATTTCTTAACACAGTGCAGTACCTTGATATCGGGCTTTATGGTATAGCCTATAGCCTATGCGGCAGGTAAATATGCGATAGACAGATATCTATATTGTGTATAAGAAAAAAAAGGTGGAAAGAGATTGCAAAGGAACTTTGCCGATATGGTAGTATGCTTCACAAGCACCGAAAAACATTCTGGAGAGAGTTAGTGGTAAGCTGGCGGACAGCCTGGGGAAAATCATACCAACTAGACAACCAAAGCGTTACCATGACTGGCTCATCCGCACCAGATGCGAGTTGGTGTAGCAAGGGCGTTCGACAGAGGTCAAAAACCTTGACATTTTCTGAGATTCCCTGGAATTTTGGGAAATTTTTGAGATTTTTGGCAAAGTTTGATGGCATGATTTGACGGTTCATGCTAGGTCCGCTAACAGCCCTCTGGTGGTGAACCTGGCTTTCGGAGTCAACAGATATGTGGTGGGAAGCAAGCAATGCACTCCCATCTGTAGGTGGGACTCCGGCACCTCAGGCGTCAGAAAAAATGTCTGAGGAAAAAAGAAAAGCAGGAAAAGCTACTTGAGAGCTGATGCAGTGATAACATCAGTAAATAACCGAGGGAATTAGAAGTTCTCGTGCTTTCTCAAAAAACATTGCTTGTCGAAGCTTGTCGAACGAGAGGAGAGTCTCAATGACGACAACCCCAAAAGGGCAAGAGGCAAAGGTTGCAGTCGATCGGGATCCGGTGCCAACTTCATTTGAGAAGTGGGGAAAACCAGGACACTTTGACCGCAGCTTAGCTCGGGGTCCCAAAACCACAACCTGGATTTGGAACCTACATGCCGACGCTCACGATTTTGACAGTCACACCAGTGACTTAGAAGATGTATCTCGCAAAATATTTAGCGCTCACTTCGGTCACCTAGCCGTGGTTTTTGTCTGGCTAAGTGGCGCTTATTTCCATGGCGCTAAGTTTTCCAATTACGAAGCCTGGTTGACCGACCCCACTGGCATCAAGCCCAGTGCTCAGGTGGTATGGCCAGTGGTAGGTCAAGGTATTTTGAATGCTGATGTAGGCGGTGGCTTCCACGGTATTCAGATTACATCCGGTCTATTCCAGCTATGGCGTGCCAACGGGATCACTAACGAATTTCAGCTGTACTGTACAGCGATCGGCGCTCTAGTGATGGCTGGCCTGATGCTGTTTGCTGGTTGGTTCCACTATCACAAAGCAGCTCCCAAACTGGAATGGTTCCAGAATGTGGAGTCGGCGATGAACCACCACCTGGCAGGCTTACTGGGTTGCGGCTGTTTAGGCTATGCAGGGCAGCAAATTCACGTTTCGTTGCCAATCAATGCTTGCATGGACGCGATCGATGCGGGCAAGCCCTTGACAGTCGGTGGCAAGGTAATCGCGACAGTAGGTGATATTCCCCTCCCCCACGAGTGGATTTTGAACCCCAGCTTGATGGCTGATATCTATCCTAGCTTTGCTCAGGGCCTGACTCCATTCTTTACGCTGAATTGGGGCGCTTACACAGACTTCTTGACCTTCAAAGGTGGTCTTAACCCAACTACAGGTGGTCTGTGGCTGTCGGATACGGCGCACCATCACTTGGCGTTGGCAGTCCTATTCATCATCGCTGGGCACTTCTACCGGACGAACTGGGGCATTGGTCATAGCTTTAAGGAAGTTCTGGAGGCTCACAAAGGTCCCTTCACAGGTGAAGGTCACAAGGGAATGTATGAAGTCTTTACGACTTCATGGCATGCTCAGCTGTCATGGAATTTGGCCTGGATGGGTTCGCTGTCGATCCTAGTGGCCCATCACATGTATTCGATGCCACCCTATCCATACATAGCCACGGACTACCCAACTCAGCTATCCATATTCACTCACCACATGTGGATTGGGGGATTCCTGATTGTGGGAGCTGGGGCCCATGCAGCAATATTTATGGTGCGGGATTACGATCCAAAAGTTCACGTAAACAATTTGCTGGACCGGGTACTCCGGCACCGGGATGCGATCATCTCCCACTTAAACTGGGTCTGCATATGGTTGGGCTTCCATAGCTTTGGTCTTTACGTCCACAACGACACGATGCGTGCGTTCGGTCGTCCTCAAGATATGTTCTCGGATACGGGGATTCAGTTGCAGCCAATCTTTGCCCAGTGGGTGCAAAACCTGCATACATTAGCTCCGGGTAACACAGCACCAAATGCACTAGCAAGTGTAAGCCCAGCTTTTGGCGGTGATGTGGTGGCTGTAGGGGGCAAAGTAGCAATGATGCCAATTGCCCTGGGTACGGCAGACTTCATGGTTCACCATATCCATGCCTTCACGATTCACGTGACGGTGTTGATTCTGCTCAAGGGCGTGCTTTACGCCCGCAATTCTCGCCTGATTCCTGATAAGGCAAACCTGGGCTTCCGGTTCCCCTGTGATGGTCCGGGACGTGGCGGCACCTGCCAAGTATCGGCTTGGGACCACGTGTTTCTAGGTCTGTTCTGGATGTACAACTGTATCTCAGTGGTGATTTTCCACTTCAGCTGGAAAATGCAGTCAGATGTGTGGGGTACGTTGGATCCAGATGGTACGGTGTATCACATTACCGATGGCAACTTTGCTGAGAGTGCCATCACGATCAACGGCTGGTTGCGTGACTTCCTGTGGGCTCAGGCGTCCCAGGTGATCAACTCTTACGGTTCAGCGTTGTCGGCTTACGGCATCATGTTCCTAGCGGGTCACTTTGTTTTTGCCTTTAGCCTGATGTTCCTGTTCAGTGGCCGTGGCTACTGGCAAGAATTGATTGAGTCGATTGTTTGGGCTCATAATAAACTAAAGGTAGCTCCAGCGATTCAGCCCCGAGCATTGAGTATCACTCAGGGTCGGGCTGTGGGGGTAGCTCACTACCTCCTGGGAGGAATTGTCACAACATGGGCATTCTTCCTGGCTCGAATCATTTCTGTAGGATGAGAGCGAGAAGGACTTAAACATGGCAACAAAATTTCCTAAGTTTAGCCAAGACCTCGCTCAGGACCCGACAACTCGTCGGATTTGGTACGGGATAGCGACGGCTCACGATTTTGAAACCCACGATGGCATGACGGAGGAAAATCTTTACCAAAAGATTTTTGCCTCCCACTTCGGTCACCTGGCGATCATATTCCTCTGGACCTCGGGCAACCTGTTCCATGTAGCCTGGCAAGGTAACTTTGAACAGTGGATTAAAGATCCGCTAAATATACGTCCGATCGCCCACGCGATTTGGGATCCTCAATTTGGACAACCAGCAGTAGATGCGTTCACTCAAGCTGGTGCTTCTAATCCGGTAGATATTTGTTATTCGGGTGTATACCACTGGTGGTACACCATCGGCATGCGGACGAATGGCGATTTGTATCAAGGGGCAATCTTCCTCTTGGTGCTGGCGTCGGTGATGCTGTTCGCAGGCTGGCTGCACTTGCAGCCGAAGTTCCGTCCCAGCTTGTCCTGGTTCAAGAATGCTGAGTCTCGGATGAACCACCACCTGGCCGGTCTGTTCGGGGTCAGTTCTCTAGCTTGGACGGGTCACCTGGTGCATGTGGCGATTCCCGAATCTCGGGGACAGCATGTGGGTTGGGATAACTTCCTGACTACTATGCCGCACCCAGCAGGATTGGCTCCGTTCTTTACGGGTAACTGGGGAGTTTATGCTCAGAACCCGGATACGGCTCAGCATGTGTTCGGGACAGCAGAAGGGGCAGGTACGGCCATTCTGACCTTCTTGGGTGGTTTCCATCCCCAGACGGAGTCCCTGTGGCTGACGGATATGGCCCATCACCACCTGGCGATCGCGGTGATCTTCATCATTGCTGGGCACATGTACCGCACGAACTGGGGTATTGGTCACAGCATGAAGGAGATCTTGGAGGCCCACAATCCTCCCAAGGGCACTCCCTTTGGGGGTCTATTGGGTGATGGCCATAAAGGGATCTACGACACCTACAACGAGTCATTGCACTTCCAGTTGGGATGGCACCTAGCTTGTCTGGGGGTAATCACCTCTCTGGTAGCGCAGCATATGTACTCGCTGCCTCCCTATGCCTTCATTGCCCAGGACTACACGACGCAAGCGGCGTTGTACACCCACCACCAGTACATTGCTTGCTTCATCATGGTCGGTGCTTTCGCCCACGGAGCGATTTTCCTGGTGCGGGACTATGACCCAGAAGCAAACAAGAACAATGTGTTGGCGAGGGTACTGGACCACAAAGAGGCAATCATCTCTCACCTGAGTTGGGTGTCTCTGTTCTTGGGCTTCCACACCCTAGGTCTGTATGTCCACAATGATGTGGTGGTGGCCTTCGGTACCCCGGAGAAGCAAATTCTGATCGAGCCAGTGTTTGCGCAGTGGATTCAAGCGGCTCACGGGAAGGCCCTGTATGGCTTTGATGTGCTGCTGTCTAATCCTGACAGTATTGCTTCCACGGCCTGGCCAAATTATGGTGATGTTTGGCTACCGGGCTGGCTGGAAGCAATTAACAGTGGTGCTAACTCTCTGTTCTTAACGATTGGCCCTGGTGATTTCTTGGTTCACCACGCGATCGCCTTGGGTCTGCACACAACCGTCCTGATTTTGGTCAAGGGTGCGCTGGATGCTCGTGGCTCCAAGCTGATGCCCGATAAGAAGGACTTCGGCTACAGTTTCCCTTGCGACGGTCCTGGCCGGGGCGGCACCTGTGACATCTCTGCGTGGGATTCCTTCTACCTGGCTATGTTCTGGATGCTAAACACGGTAGCTTGGTTAACATTCTACTGGCACTGGAAGCATCTAGCGGTCTGGCAAGGTAATGTGGCTCAGTTCAATGAGTCTTCTACTTACCTGATGGGCTGGTTCCGCGATTACCTCTGGCTGAATTCCTCTCAGCTGATTAACGGGTACAACCCCTATGGAACGAACAATCTATCTGTTTGGGCCTGGATGTTCCTGTTGGGACACCTGGTGTGGGCAACTAGCTTCATGTTCCTGATCAGCTGGCGCGGTTACTGGCAAGAGTTGATCGAAACTCTGGTCTGGGCACATGAGCGCACTCCTCTGGCGAACCTGGTTCGCTGGAAGGACAAGCCAGTTGCTCTGTCCATCGTCCAAGCTCGCTTGGTGGGTCTAGTTCACTTCACAGTGGGCAATGTGATCACCTATGCGGCATTCCTAATTGCCTCGACGTCTGGGAAGTTCGGTTAATCGGGCTTCTAGTCTCGTAGGTAACTAAAAAAATCCCCCACCGTCAGGTGGGGGATTTTTTGATTGATATCTGCCGCTGCGGTGGCGTGAGCCTATTGCTGAGGCTATGAAACAGATAATTGGCCACCCAAAGGCCCTTAGCGCGATCGTCTCGATTATGTGGGGCCTACTGGGATTAGGCGTCGCTTTCAATGTGGATAAATAACAGACCCATGAATACAGCAGGCAGGAGCCAGCAGACTACAGGGATCAGGATCCAGGGCAAGAAAGAAGCTGCGTATGAACCTGTCATGTTAAGTTTTCCTATCTCAAGTTATATGGTGTCAAAATATATTTTACTTGAATTTGTACCCTGATTTTTCTGTCATAACAAGTCTTAACAAAAAAAGAGAAGCGTTTCACACCGCCGGGTAGGTTCGCGCTCCATCAGGCACCTACAGATGAGTGAGTGTTTTAGCCAAGTCTGGCAGTGAACTGAGAGCAGGGCATAGAACATCGGAGCAGAAGACCAGAAACCGGGTTTCTTAGCTTTATTTTCCCGAAAAGAAACCCGGTAAAATGAGCCGACGCTCTAGTTAGTTGAACAGCCCACGCATGATGCCATCGACGACGCTAAAATTTTGCAGTAGGAAAAATGCCACGAAGGCTCCACCCATAGCACCAACAAAGAAACCACCCGCCAACTGGCTCCAGCCTTCAGATGTTTGCAGCGGATTGGTTCCCTTGGAACAATCTCCTTGGAAAGAGACTAAGCCATAAGCGGACAGACAGGCTGTCGCGATCAGAACCAAAGCGATGGCTGAAATTAATCCTCCCAGACTGGCGAACTCTGAATCCCGCAGGGGACCAAGCTTGGTCCAAGGGCCAATGAGGAAATACCCATGAGCCATGCCAATTTCCAGTCCGCGCAGGATGGGAGAGAGCCCTTGCCGGTAGGCTGGCAGATTACCGATGAAAGCCTTGGTAAAATCAGAATCACTGATCGGAGTGGACAGATGACCCACGAAGGGGTCGTCGTTATAGGGTTTAATAACCTGGTTATAGGCCATAAGTGCTTCTCCTGTTTGTAGTGAAAATACGCTCTGTGAACTTAAACCCATATTCTAAGCAAAGATGGGTTCTTTAGTTACAAAATTAGACCATACCTTTATAAATCTTTATTTTTGGGGGGATCTGCCCATCGGGTATCGTCCCTGACAGACACCCGACGCCGATAGGTTAGATTGCTTCGTGCCTCGCTTTCTCGCGGTTTTGTTAAGCAAAGGTGCTAGTGTCAGCGTAAGGCGTAGGTAATCAGTTGCCAGTGCTTGAAATCAGTTCGAGATGTCCCGCCGATGTCACTTGACTGGGTTGTTAGTTGTGGGTTATTAGTTGACCACTGACCACTGACCGCTGACCACTGACCACTGACCACTGACCACTGACCACTGACCACTGACCACTGACCACATTAGACCAACCACAAACCCTAGCTAAAGACCGCTAAAGCCGTTTAAAGCTACTCAGGTTGGTCAAGCTCACCCGCAAGGGTAAACGTTATTCCGGTCATGACACCTTGGGATACGTGGCTAGCGACAAGCTCTGTCGGGTGTCGTTAAACAGGCAACCGGGTGCGCTCATTGCCGGCATTCGCAAAAAGCCGTGTATCCCTCGCGAAGCCAACGTTACGAGCAATTCCGTTGAGACGCAACAATGTCTAATTACACACTTGTTATAGATGCAAACCGTAAACCACTTACACCATGTAAGCCCGGAGTTGCGCGATCGCTCCTCAAGTCTGGGAAAGCTGCTGTCTTTCGGGGTTATCCCTTTACCATTATCTTGAAAAAAGCCGTTGATGGAAAGCCTGATTTTGTGACGCTAAAAATTGACCCCGGTTCAAAAACTACCGGGGATTGTGCTAGTCACCCAACAAAATGAAGTCATTTGGGCAATGGAGTTGACTCACATAGGGCTACAAATAAAGACTGCACTCGAAAATCGTCGAGCTGTTCGTCGCAATCGGCGCAATCGAAAAACGCGATCGAGAAACCTCGATTCAAAAATCGCAAGCGCCCCGAAGGGTGGTTACCGATCAGCCTAATGCACAGAGTTTTTGGAGTCAAAACATGGGCAGATCGCCTAACTAGGTTAGCCCCTGTAGGTTCTGTCGTTCAAGAGTTGGTAAGGTTTGACACTCAGAAGATGCAAAACCCGGAATTATCGGGAGTCGAATATCAGCAAGGAGAGTTGTTTAGGTATGAAGTGCGCGAATATCTACTAGAAAAGTGGGGGCGAAAATGCGCCTACTGTAGTGTTTCTGACGTTCCAACAGGAACCGGAGCACAAACAAAATTTAATCGGTGTCGTTTAAATCTGCCGAAAGAACATTGGATTGACGCAGCCTGTATAGGTCAGGTTGATACTGTAAAGTTAGCAACTACCCAACCCTTGCTTATTAAATCAACTGGGTACGGCAGTCATCAGGTCATTCAAATCGACAAATACGGCTTTCCTCGTAAGGGCTATCAAGTCAAGCTTCCTGTCAAGGATTGGAAGACTGGTGACATTGTTAATGTGGTTGCTGATAAAAATGCTGGATTAAGAGGCGTCAGGCTAAAAACTGTTCGTGCCAAAGGTAACTCTTGCGGCATCCGGTTAAACCCTAAAAAGGTAGTCTCCGTGTCCAGAAATCACATTCAGGCGGTGAACCGGCGAGATGGATTTAGTTACAGCTTTGGTGAGAGACGATCAACTTTACACAGAAAAAATGTAGGAGGGGCTGCTTATGGAAGGGATTTTAATTGTGACAGCGGTTGTCAGTTTGGCTGCCGGAATAGCAATATCCTACTGGTTAATGGAAAAAAGACTGGCTAAGCAAAAGCTTGAGCACAAAAAGCAAGCTAGTCAAGCAATTTCCGAAGCAGAGAGAAGTCATGAGTCTCGGATGCAACAAAGAATTGAATCTGTGCGATCGGAATATGAGAGTCAGTTGCAAGAAAGTCGCCAGATAATTGCTCAAAGCGAGTCTTTGCAAAGTCAATATGAGAGGGAGTTAGAAGAAAGTAGGCAGAAAATTGCCTCTTTAGAACAAAATGAAGCAACAAGCAAATCTTTGCAAAGTCAATATGAGAGGGAGTTAGAAGAAAATCGGCAGAAAATTGCTCAATTAGAAAGGGCGTCCGAAGAACGGAGCCAAGAAATTACCAAATTTCTGGGACAGCAATATGAGATTATGTGGAAACAAGTCCAGTTAGCTGAACTGGCACAAATTGAGCAATAAAAAAGGCGATCGCCTGTAGAGGAGGTGAATTCGATGTCTCCTGGGAACTATTCGTACTACCCAGGAGACATCGAGGACTAGCCCAGCGTTGCCAGAATTCTATCAGAATGTGACAGCCTGGGGAGAGTCAGGTCAAACTAAATCTATTGGGCAGTTAACCAGATATACTAAAGATATACTAATCACCAGAATGGAGATGTGCGGAGGTTAGTGGCGTCAGAATTAGGTAAGATTGCGGCATCTAATAGCATGAGAGCAGAAATTGAGCGACTAATCCAGACTTTGGGCAAGTTAAGTCAAGATGCCAAACCAGAAGTGCGTCAAGCTGCTGTGGAAGCTTTGGGGATGATTAAGTCTGACAAGGTGCTACCATTTCTGCAACGTGCCTTAAATGGTGCGGTGGGTGATGTGAGAAAATCGGCAAATGCCTCAATCAGAAAATTAAATCTCGGTTACGGTTTTAAACCCAAAGAGCAGATTAAACAGACTGAGGTGAAGAAACCAAAGCGTTGAGCAGAAGTAGGGTGGGCATTGCCCACCTATTAAGGAATTCAAAATCCAAAATAATGCCAATAAACGCCAACTTGGGCAGGGGGAAGATGCAGTAGCTTACATGGGCAAGCAACGAGAGTCATGGCGGGATTAGAGGAAATGTGCGATTCGTTTAGCGTAAAGTTACTTGACACATGTCAAGAAGAGGACCGCTACCAGGGTTACATTAGCCCT
>JACOMV010000010.1 GCA_014324065.1 Hormoscilla sp. SP12CHS1
AGGGCTAATGATTCCCTGGTAACGCTCCCCTTTCTTGATTTGTGTCAAGTCAGTTTACTTTAAACGAATCGCACGGTACTATCATCATCGGAATCATCAATTACCGTGGCCGACATCGGTCCTGTTTGCGCCTCATCGATTACCGTGGCCGACATCGGTCCTGTCGCCTGCTGGGAATTTACCATTCTTCTCATGGATTCAGCCAGATTACTATTAAATTCTGGAGTTTGATTGGACAACCCTTGTCCCTGGGTATAGAATGGTCTGAGCGCTTGGATAATTGCACCAGATGCTTGATTGCTTTCGGACGGGTCGCGCAGGCATTTAGCAGTCTCGCATAGCTTATACTGCAGTTGCTCGATTGTGGTGCATTCCTGAAATAGTCTGAGCAGCAAATCATCCAGTTCCTGGCTTTTAATGGTTAACCAGTCTTCCTGGTTGAAAGTGAATATCTGCTCTATTGTCGAGAAGATCAGGATTTTGGCCCGCAGGGGGTTAGTGTACTTCATCACTTCCAGTCGCAAATCGAAGGGATCGTAGGCCCGTCTATTATCGCATAATTCCCAGTATGCGGGTGGTTGTAAATGTTGTGCTGCTGAAGCATCAACTGGGACCATCATATCTTCCGGTTGGGTTAAGATTAGTTGCGTTGAATCTTCGGCATCTGGATATGGGTATAAATTGCTGACATGACTAATGATTGTGTTAGCAACCAAAGAATACTCTTTGGGTTTGTTCAGACTTTTGACCACCTTGTCTAGACTGGCTGTTAATTTTTATATACTCGGATGCAATTGACATAATTCTTGGATTAAATCCTGTAATGATAAACTTGCTAGTTTATTAGCATCGTTCTCCCAGATATTTCTACAAACACAAACCATCATTTTTTTGATTCTTAGTGATTTTTCATGCTGTTCTAACTTATTTACAACATCATTTATAGGAGAGAAAGTCGTCATTTTTTTAATCCAAGTCAGTAGCGTACAATAGTCCGGACCGTTCTGGGTGTACGTAGCTGTAAGGCTTATAGTGTAAGTTTTTGTTTGATAGAGCAATTTTTGGCAAGTTAGCCCTGGGGCTGACATTGAAAAAATTAAGGCAAGTAGGCAGCAACCCTTGCATTGTGGTCGTTCTGGAGTCAAAAAACTGTCCGGAGTATAGTAGCGTAGCGTGTAGGACGGGTGTCTGGCCTGTGGTCGGTGGTCACTCGGCCTTGACTGTTGGGCCTGGTACCTGTTCACTGGTCACAAGCTTGACAGAGTAGGGCACCATGACTAATAATAACAGATTGTCTGCTCTTACCTGCTCGGATCAGGTTGAGAAGTTCTAAAAGCTGAGACCTATCTTGGCTCAGCTACCTGTACGGCACCTTTTAGGAGACAATTGCATGAGTTACGCAATCATCGAAACTGGCGGCAAACAGCTGCGCGTAGAAGCCAGTCGCTTTTACGATATCGAACGGCTGCCAGTGGAAGCAGAAGAGAAGGTCTCGATCGACAAAGTCTTGTTTGTGCAGCATAATGGGGACGTGCATATCGGTCAGCCCCTAGTAGCAGGCGCAACGGTGGAAGGCACGGTGCTGCGACAGTTTCGAGGGCGTAAAGTTCTAGTTTATAAGATGCGCCCGAAAAAGAAAACTCGCAAGAAGCGGGGACATCGCCAGGAAATTACGCAGCTGATGATTGACTCGATTAATCTCAATGGTACAGTACTAGCATCAGCGGAAACGACAGCTGAGGTAGTAATAGCTGAAAAAATACTGGATCCAGCACCAGAGTCAGCACCAGAGTCAGTACCAGAGTCAGTACCAGAGTCAGCACCAGCGGAAACTACAGTAGAAGTGGCATCAACTGAAGTAGCCTCAACACCCACTGAAGCAGCAGTTGAGGCACCAGCAGATCCAGGGGCTGAGACACCAGCAGATCCAGGGACTGAGGCACCAGCGGAAACAGCAGAGGCTGAAACTCAGGAACAATAATGACAATTTTTTAGTCGGTATGATACCGACTTCTACCGAGTTCCTTTCCGCCTGGTCTCTGGGGGTTTGAACCCCAAGTATCAATTGACATGACGCGATCTAATACATTATCACCCATGTCAAGTGATACTTGAGGCGGGGTAACTCCCAAACCTGGTGCTGTGGCTCAGCCACGGCACCAGATTACAGGGCTTGTAAGATGTGAATGTAAGAATATGGGAGGAAAATCATGGCTCACAAGAAAGGAACGGGTAGTACTCGTAACGGACGGGACTCGAATGCTCAACGCTTGGGCGTTAAACGCTATGGCGGTCAAGTGGTTAGGGCTGGTAATATCTTGGTGCGTCAGCGCGGCACCAAGTTTCACCCAGGTAAAAATGTCGGTATCGGTTCCGATGACACTCTGTTCGCCCTGATGGATGGGGTTGTGACCTTTGAGCGCAAAAGAGGCCGCAAGCAGGTGAGTATTTATCCTGTGGCAGCTTCCGCATCTTAACTGAGTAGCACTGTGGTTGGCGGACCGAAAATGTAACGAAACTTGTAGAAGCACCTATTCCGGGTGCTTTTTTGTTGCCGATCGGCTATAAACTATTCTCGCTGCAAGTATAAAATCGCGAGAAGAAAATTATGTTTCCAATACATCGTCCTCGCCGCCTCCGGAGTACGCCCCAACTACGGCGGATGGTGCGCGAGACATCTGTTACTGCTAGCGATCTGATTTACCCTCTGTTTGCTGTACCGGGAGAGGGAGTCGCTAATGAAGTTAAATCTATGCCTGGAGTCTACCAACTGTCGGTAGACAAAATTGTTGAAGAGGCAAAACAAGTCTACGATCTGGGCATCCCCTCGATTATCCTATTCGGCATTCCTGAAAGTAAGGATGATAAGGCCACGGGGGCTTGGCATGATTGCGGGATGATCCAAAAAGCTACTACTGCCATTAAAGAAGCGGTTCCCGATCTGGTAGTGATTGCTGATACCTGCTTGTGCGAATATACCAGTCACGGTCACTGCGGCTATCTGGAGATGGGGGACTTGACGGGTCGAGTTTTGAACGATCCTACCCTGGAGTTGCTGAAGAAAACAGCGATATCCCAAGTGCAGGCGGGTGCTGATATTATCGCTCCTTCGGGGATGATGGATGGGTTCGTTCAGGCGATTCGATCCGGTTTGGATGAGGCGGGTTTCCCAGATATCCCCATTCTCTCCTATGCTGCCAAGTATGCTTCCTCTTATTATGGTCCGTTCCGGGATGCGGCCGATGGCGCACCCCAATTTGGCGATCGCGCCACCTACCAGATGGATCCGGGAAATAGCCGGGAAGCCCTCAAGGAAGTGGCCCTGGACGTAGCGGAAGGGGCAGATATGATCATGGTCAAGCCAGCTTTAGCCTATATGGATATTATCTGGCAGGTGAAGCAGGCGACTAATTTACCCGTTGCAGCTTACAATGTTTCTGGGGAATATGCTATGGTGAAGGCGGCTGCTGGCAATGGCTGGCTGAATGAAGAACGGGTGGTGATGGAAACTTTAACTAGCTTTAAGCGTGCGGGTGCTGATTTGATTCTTACTTATCACGCTAAAGATGCTGTCCGTTGGCTGAAGTAGTCGTAGGTTGATGCCGACAAACCGCGCCGTTCGTAGTAAGCACGAAGCGTGCTTGCAACTCGATTATGGTTTGACCAAGGTTAGTAGAGGATGTGACAAAACTCAATGGCAATGTCGTATTAGCATGAATTCTGGGAAGCCATACTTCACCCTTTCGGATGGAAGCATGGTATACTTTCCCTTGGGATTGACAAAATCAACAAGTCCATTCATATCAGATCCGGTTGCTCGACCACGGTAAAAAGGGATCCCCCCCAGCCCCCCGGGGGGCTGGGCGGGATCGGGAAGTGTGTGCAATTACCTGGAGAGGATATCACAAGTGAGAATAATATGACCAGTTCTGAAATGATGAAAAATCAGCAAAACATTACGACTGAAAGCTTGAAAAAGGTTGAAGAATTACCAAGTTCGGGTATACTATTACCTTTAAGGGTGCTTGAGTATCT
This sequence comes from Hormoscilla sp. SP12CHS1, assembly GCA_014324065.1. GTDB lineage: Bacteria > Cyanobacteriota > Cyanobacteriia > Cyanobacteriales > Desertifilaceae > Hormoscilla. The sequence continues at coordinate 4,036 of JACOMV010000010.1, forward strand.
GTGCTTAGCTGCTGCCATCGGTTTGAGCATTACTGCTTTTGTTTTTCCTGTCAGGTCGATCGTAGCTGTGGCTATTGCTGTTGGTCTGTTTATTTTTCTGCGACTCGTCAATAGTAAATTAGAGAAAAGCTATGCAAAGGAAGCGAAAGAGTTGAACATCAAGAAGAAAGCAATCTTATGCAATAGTTGCGTGTCAGGATCTCAATAATTGTCAGAAAATAGTCAAGTAACTTCAGTAGTGGAAAAGGCGTTACGATACTCTCAAGAGTTGATCGACGATTATAAGAAAACTCGGGGGCTAGCCAGGAATATTTACTATGTTTTGCAATTGGGAACAATTGTTTTATCTGGTGTTACCCCAATTTTGGTGCTGGTGGATGAATTGGAAACGGGTTCGATTTGGCTGAAATGGCTGCCTGTAATTTGTCCGGCGATCGCATCGATTGTGGCGAGTATGGTCACGTCTTTTCCGTTTCAAGAAAATTGGATTTCGGCAAACAGAGTGGTGGAACTGCTAGAAGCGGAACAGGAGAAATTTATCTTGGGCGCAACTCCAGCTTATCGGTATTATGATATTGCTGACCCTGCGGAACGTGAAAAAACTTCAAGAAAGGCGATCGCTAATTTTATCGCGAAGGTGAATAGCATTCATCTCAAGCAAGTAGAAAGAGATGCAGCAGAGTCAAAAGAGGTAGAGTCGTCTGACTCTGGCGCGCAAAAAGCCCCAGAAAATTAAAGGTCTCTTGAGGTTACTTTACCGGGGCGATCCCCTACCCCGCGACAGGGGCGATCGCTCCCCTTGTACGGATGTAAATTTCAGGAAAGCGGGTTGACATCATGGGGCTACTGCTGCTAGATTGTAGCCAAGTATATGGAAGCAGTCCCAAATCATCACCATCCGATTAGGCAGCGCGAATCTCTAGAGGGAAACTCGATGCCTCCCGAGAGCGCTACTCGCACTACCCGGGAGACATCGTACTCGCACTACCCCTCGCGCATCGACGAGTCAATTTTTTACGGGTTGGATATAACGGCTATTAGCTCTCACATAACATCTAGTCAGGTCCGCTGGACTGTCGATATTCCGTCCTCCCCTAATATGCATCCAGGGTTTACCTTCACTGTCTAGTTCGTTGACAAGCACTTCATCAGCACCGCCGCGCCAGACTTCTGCCTGAATGATATCATTGCGGCTAAACTGGGTGATGATAATCTTGCTGTCAGCTTGGGGGTCGGTATAGCAGTTTAACTGGGACGCAACTACACGCCACAGGTATCCGGGCATCAAGGGGGAGAAAGTCGTCCCTTTTACGGGAGTATCGTTACGATAGTAGTCTGTTAACTTATCTACTGAGCTTCCTTCTGGGTTTTGGCCGCAGGAAATGGGCGCCAGACTGGCAGCTAACAGAAACAGGGCGATCGTCAGTTTACGGTAATTCATAAGCAATTACAAATGCCAAATGCAAAATTAACAATTTCTGAAAGCACCCGCAGATGAGGGATTATATGTTGTCCAAAGTAATTGTTTTCATAGTTCTTGGTTGCGTTTTGCTTCTCAACAAAACCTACATTTATAGGTTTCCCAATTTGAGATTTTGCATGAATTTGGAATTCCTTAAGGTTGATAGGGCGATCGCCTGTGCATCTGGCATCTGTCCGTAGGTGAATACATAAGGCACTTCTGGCGGTAATTCTGGCATAATTTTCTCTAGTATATAAGGACTGCCATAGATAACTAATGCTTGCAGCTTTTCCGCTTTCACTAAGGCTTGAAACCAGGCGATCTCCCTCTGATTTAACCCAGCATTTCCGCGCCAAGGGTTACCGCGCACGAAGATTTGCAGTAGGGTATGTTTCTCCGTTTCCAGAGTGGTTTTCGGAGTGTAGCTGTCAACTACCTGCAACTGATAGCCCAACTTATGGGGAAGGGCGATCGCGGGAGTATGGTTGCCCAAAAACTTGCAATTCAGGGCGTCATCGACTACAATTAAATTACGGCAATTGCCAGCGCTTACTGACAAACAACCTCTCCCCTGCTGAGCATTTCGTAAAATATATTCAGCCGTAGAAACCGCATCTGCTTGGGCTAATTCTGAGGTAAAATTACTCTTATATGTTGATGTTAATACCTTCTGCTTAGCTTGCCAGATTCTCTTGACAGATTCGGTAATTTGTGCTTTGTCAATGCGCCCCTCTTCGACAGCTGCACGGACAGCATTTATGGCCTCGGCTGGGTTTTGGGGCATCAGGATAATGTCTGCACCCGCTGACACCGCTAAAACTGCCGCTTCATTGGCACCGTAGCGGTTCGCGATCGCCCCCATAACCAGGGCATCGGTAACAATTAATCCGGTAAATCCCAGCCGGTCGCGCAGCTTACCTGTTAGGATAGCATGAGATAGGGTGGCAGGTTTTTCCCCATCCCAAGCCGGGATTAACAGATGGGCAGTCATTACTGCATCTACACCAGATGCGATCGCACTTTGGAAAGGGGGTAATTCTATCTCCACCAATCTGGCTTCGGAATGGGGTAAAATGGGTAAAAGTAGATGAGAATCAACATCTGTATCTCCATGTCCTGGAAAATGCTTTGCGGTCGTCAAAACAGGATATGTACCCTGAATAAAAGCAGATGAGAGTATAGACACTTCTTCTGGGTTTTCCCCAAAGGCCCTGACATTAATCACCGGGTTACTAGGATTGTTGTTCACATCCACCACGGGTGCTAAAATCCAGTTAATGCCCAGGGAGATCGCCTCCCGGGCAGTAAAAGCACCCATTTGGCGAGCATAATCTCGTGCAGCTGACGGTTGTTTTCGCGCCACAGCACTCAGGGCCATGGGAGGGGGAAACCAAGTCGCCCCAGCAAACCGCTGACCTACCCCTTCTTCGATATCCGCTGCTATTAGTAAAGGGATATTTGCCCAGTCTTGCAGCTGTTGACAGCGGAGCGCAATTTCTGCCGCACTTCCTCCCAGCAAGATTACCCCACCTACACCCATATCGGTCACCAAATGCTGGAGACTCGCAGCAGGGGGTTCCCATTCAGGATATCTTCTTTGGCGATCTCCTAGGTAGCCCGAGGCCCGGACCACCACCATCTGGGCTACCTGTTGAGCCAGGGAAAGACTATTTATATCTGGTAATCCTGTTTTCATCATCATAAATTTAATGGTCGCTGTCCAGGAGGGGATCTCCTACATCGATTTTAACATACATTAAACATCTACCGCGAACTACGAAGAAGGTCCCAACTACCGCGTACCGTCACCGTACGAGTACTCGTACTTGACGAATGCAGGGAACGAGAGAAACCCGGTTTGAGTTATAATAAGTCGTCAAAAACCCTGTTTCTCAGATACCACAGGAGAAGAAATCATGACGATGCGATGTGCGAGGGGTAGTGCGACTAGCGCGCCCCGAGTACATCGATGCGGTACAAGAACCACCACCACAAACCGCGCAGCGTTGCGAGGCACGAAGCAATCTAATATTAGAGAATGTCAGTTGGGAGACTTACAAGCAGCTATTAGCAGAAATGGGCGATTGCGATCGGCGCACCTTGCAGATAGCCTATAATCAAGGAGTGCTGGAAATCATTATGCCATCGGGCCGTCACGAAACAGAAGAGCAACTACTAGAACGGATGGTGAATACTCTGACAGAAGAACTGAATCTCAGGGTAAAGGGGTTTGCTTCGACAACTTTGAATCTAGAAGATATAAACGCAGGTGCCGAACCAGACTCCTGCTATTATATCCAAAACGTAGATATCATTAGGGGTCGCACTGTAGACCTGGCAATACTGCTGCGCAGTCGCTGCGCGAACGACCCCCCACCGGACTTGGTGATTGAAGTCGATATAACCAGTTCAACAGTCGATTTGACATTTGCAGACAGCGAGGAGTGCCGTAAATTTGGCGCTATCTGGGACAAACTGTCAGAATTAACCAATTGCAAGAAGGGGAATATCGCCGTTAATGAGATATTAGGATAATCTGATTATGGAGTAGGTCGGTACGATCCAAATAATAAAGCCCGCGCCGGCGGGCTTTGTTCTTGTAGCCCCACCCCTCGTTCCGGCGGGTGGGGGGGGCATAGTTATCTTTTCATATTAACAGGCGATCGCAGCAAAAAGCAAGCAGTTAGGGCCACAAAAGCAGCAGCATAAAACACCCATTCCATGCCGCCAAGTTTCAGTACAGGGCCCAGCAAAATCGGAGAGATGAACTGACCCCAAAAACCAGCTCCCGTGCCCACTGCCAACACGCTCGATCGCAGATCTTTAGGAGAACAGTCAGCTAAACTATTATAGAGAGTAGGCAGAGCAATACCAAAGCCCGCGCCAAAGCTAATAGCAGCAACCAAGATCCAGTGGAGTTGATGCAAGAAAGGAATGCTGACCAAAGTCATAGCCATCAGCAGCAAACCAACCCCGATCGCCTTTTTGGGCCCCAAACGCGAAGCCAACTGTCTGGCCCCAAAAGCAGAGATAAAAGCCGCCCCCAGGGCCCGGGAGGCCAACACCATCCCATTCATCAAAGCCCCCAACCCCAGAGTTTTCTTGAGATAAATGGGAGCATAGATTACTACAGCATACATGGCCACAGAAGTCAAAGCCACACTCAGCAATAGCCGCCAGGTTTGGGGATGTTTCAAGACTTGCAGCAGTTGCTGATTGCTCTGGGTTCGGGACTTGCCAGAAGGCTGCCGCACTATACTATTATGAGCGGGGAAGACCGAGCTGGCTAACAGAGCTAGGGGCAATGCCAAACCATAGAGTAAAAAAGCCATTCGCCAATTGCGAGCACCCACCCAGCCCCCCAGGGCCGGAAACAGGATCCCCGTAATCGTCAGGGTACTGGTAGCATAGCCCATGACCCGCGATCGGGCCTGACCTTCATACATCCGCCCCAGCAACCCCAGACTCGCCGCCGCCAGACCCCCGCTAGCAGCCCCTAACAGGGCCCGAGTCGCTAACAGTGGCTCAAAACTATCGATCCAGGCCCCGGCCATGCCAAAGACAGCATATAGCACCAGGGAAGGCACTAGCACTCGCACGGGACCGATCCGGTCTGCTAAAATGCCTAGGGGCGGGCTGAACAGGGCGATGGTCAAGCAATGTATGCTGACCAAATTACCAGCAACCGCAGGATCGAACTGGAGTTGTCCGATGACATCCGGTAACACCGGGGCCACCACACCCCCCGCCATCGTCGTCAGGGAACCAGCCACCAGTAGCACTGGCAGTCGCAAGCGATTGGACCAAAAAGTTTTGTGCAAAGTCAGCATATACCTAATAAGTATCAGAACAATTAATCTGTAAGCTTAAATTTAGATGATGGCATCAATAGCATTAAGTTTCATGTAGATCCTCACTTCATTCGGCAACTGACGAGATCTGAGGTAAGATCCGACCTTGAACCCATAGATAATTATCATTCAGGAGAATTTGGGATGGAACTGGCTACAACCCTGAAAAGCCAGACGATCGGCAATCACGTGCGCGAAGTTGGCATCAACCCCAATTACTGGTATCCTGTAGCTTGGGTACACCAGTTAAAACCAGGTCAGGTGATGCCAGTGGTGGTTTGGCAACAGCCGATCGCCCTCTACCGGGACAGCAACGGCGAACTCCACGCCCTAGAGGATGCTTGTCCCCACAAAGGCGTAGCCCTCCATAAAGGTCAAGTTGTCCTGGGCAACCTCTTGTGTCCCTACCACGGCTGGGAATATAATGGCGATGGTGAATGCGTCAACATCCCCTATCTCCCCAAAGGCCAAAAACTGCCCTGCGCTCAAGCCCGCAGCTATCCTGTTCGGGAAAAATATCACATCATCTGGATTTTTCCGGGCGATCGCGCCCTTTCTGAGACAGTGGATCCGCCGCTAGTGCCAGAGTACTCCGACCCCAACTGGTTGATGGTGGAAATACCGGCCCACTTTCAAGCCCATTTTTCCATCTGCAACGAAAACACCATGGATGTCTTCCACGGGTTTTTACACAAAAACTTAAATGGCTGGTTCGACCCGGTGCTGATCGACTTAAAACAATCAGACGCCTCAGTATACGCCGACTATAAGGTATCCTACCAAGGTTGGTTGACTAAATTTATCGGCATCAGCTCCACTGGATCTAGGGTCACTACCCGTACCGTCAGCATTGAGTACCACTACCCTCACTATCACACTTCTCTAGAGGGCGTTTCCTCCCTGTATCTGATGCGACTGCCCGTGGGGTCTGCGGAAACCAGGTCTTTTTCCCTGATGTTTCTCCAGTTGCGCCTGCCCAAATGGCTGCTAGGACCGATCAAACCCCTAGTCTCCAAGCTAGTCTGGCGCTTCTTGTTTATGCCATTTCTCCAGCAAGATATCCAGATGATCGAAAGCGAACAGCGTACCTACCTGGCCAACCCCCGGCGGCGCTATGTAGAAATTAACCCAGCCATTATCGCCCTGCAGCGGGTGATTGTCCGACAGTATGAACAATATATGCAACAATCGACTGTACCATGTCGGGAATGGTGACTGGGCGCATCCTGATTTTTCGGGCCGTCCGCGGACCGTAGCACGAGCGCTTTCAGCGAGTGCGGAAAGGAAAGCAAGTGGTGAGGATCGCAGAGGAGTAAATTTGTGCAAGTTGTTAAAGAATATGTTCAGCAGCTTCAGAACGTCGGGCTTTATCCCGATAAATATATTTGTCATGGCAAGCAGGGGAATATAGTTGAGCTCGAAGATCCGGAGACTGGCAAGCGGCGCAGCGTTCTCACCTTCTGCACAAACGATGTATTGGGTTTAGTTCAGGAAGAAGCGGTCAAGCAAGCGGCCATAGATGCCATTCTCCAGTATGGCACTTCCAATAGTTCTACCTCGGTTTTGAGCGGTCGTATCGACCTGCACCGACAGTTGGAGGAGGAAATATCGGCCTTTAAGCATCTGCCCCACACGCAGCTATTCTTAAACGCATGGATGGCAATGCAAGCCTTGATGGATGCTTTCTGTCACTTGGCTATGCCGGTTCCCGGTTTTCAGCATACCCGCGAGACGTTAATACTTACCGATGTACTCAACCACGGCTGTATCGTATCGGCGGTGGTGAATGCAGGCACCCGTTCTGGCAAGGTGTTCGGTCACTCTCCAGAGGTGCGGGTGAAACCCTACCGTCACTGCGATGTGAATGACCTGGCCCGCAAACTCCGTCGCTATGTAAAACCGGGCGATCGGGTAATGGTGATTTCAGATGCAGTGTTCTCGATGGACGGGGATATCGCCCCCTTACCGGAAATGCTAGATGTAATGCAAAATTATCCGGGCAGCGTCCTGGTGATGGATGAGGCCCATGCTAGCGGGGCGATCGGGGCGACGGGTAGAGGCATTTACGAACATTTTGGCATATTACCCACCGATGCCATCGATGCCGGGGTGGTACCGATTATCATGACAACTTTCTCGAAGTTTGCCGCCTCAGCGGGGGCCGCAATCAGTTCTGACCTGCCCGAACTGATCGACTTGTTGGATGTTTCGCCTACTTCTATTGGGACTATTTCTCTGCCACCGCCGACCACGGCGGCAGCTTTGGAGAGTATCCGTCAAGTGCGCCGGTTTCCGGGTCGGGTGAAGACCCTCCAGGAAAATGCTCGCTATTTGCGTAAGCGCCTAATTGATGCAGATTTTGACCCCATTGGCGAAACTAATGTTATTCCAGTACTGATGCCAGCAGAACTCGATCCGAAAGAATTTGGCAGACAGATGCTGGAAAAACATGGAATTTGGATTTCTCCCATCTGGTTTATTGCCAAACCCCGCCTGCGCATTACTGCTAACGCCCTTCATACCCGCGAGGAGATGGATCGCCTCATTGAGGCAATGATGGCAGTGCGAGATGCTATATACAAACCAGAAACCATGATTACTGCTGGCTAATTATCAATAAGCAATAGCTAATAGCAAATGACTAACTTCACGATCCAAGCTGTCACTACCCCAGCAGACCGGGAATTATTTCTGGATGTCCCAGTTCGGGTATATAAAAATGACCCGAACTGGGTGCCGCCCCTGCGCAGCAGTGTCGCCAAACAGTTTAACTCTGACAACCCTTTCTTTGAATATGGTCAACTACAACAATTTATTGCCCTTGAGGAGGGGCAACCCCTGGGGCGCATAGTCACTGCTATTAATCAACGACTAATAGAACGGGAAGGCAAGCGAATAGGTCTGTTTGGTTTTTTTGAATGCGTAGAAGATTTCAAGATCGCTAAGGCCCTGTTAGAAACAGCAAGTCAATGGTTGCGCGATCGGGGGATGGTGGTGGCCCGGGGCCCGATCGACCTGTCAACCCACAACAATTGTTTATTCCTAGTGGATGGGTTTGACTTTCCACCAATGATGATGATGCCTTACAACCCGCCTTACTATCCAGAATTTATGGGTGATGATGGCTGGCAGAAAGCCAAGGATGCCTATGCCTATGACTTTCAGACCGACAAACCCCTAGACCCCAAATTTGAAAAGGGCTATCGCATTGCTTGTAAGTCTGGCATTACCTTTCGCCCCATCCGCACCAAAGGCGAAGGTTTTCAGCAAGACTGCCGCAGTCTATATCATCTCTTTACCACATCCTTTGCCGCGAACTGGAGTTCTACCCCACGCAGGGAGGAAGAATTTCTGGAAGAAGCGCAGGACTTGCAACAGTTGGTGGATCCAGATATTTTTCCGGTGGCGGAAGACAATGGTAAAATGATCGGCTTTTGGATGGGGCTACCAGACTACAACATGGCCCTGAAACATGTAAATGGTAAGCTAAACTGGCTGGGCATATTAAAATTTCTCTGGTATCGTCGCCAGATAGATCGAGCAATAGTGCCTGCCATGTCTTCCCTACCAGAATATCGCCGAAAACTGGTGCCCCTGGCCCTAATTTATCTGGGCATGCAAGGGGGCACCAAAAAGGGGAAACGTTACAGGAGGGCAGAATTATCCTGGATTTTCGAGGATAATATAGCCTCCCGCAAGCTGATCGAAGCATCAGGTGGTAAAATATATAAAACCTATCGCATCTACGAAAAGGGTTTATGAAGGTACTGGTGACTGGAGCAAATGGATTTACTGGCTCTCACTTGGTGAAAGAGTTAGCAAAACGCGGTGACGAGGTAATTGGTTTGGTTCGCCAGACTAGCAATTTACAGCGCCTCAGCGCGTGTTTGCAAGGTTGTCAGGTACAATTGGTTTATGGGGATATTACTGACACGGAAGCAATTAAGGGGGAGATCGCCTCTGTAGACTGGGTGTTTCATACGGCAGCTTATGTAGAATTAGGGTTGGTTAATGCTGCAGAAATGGCACGGGTGAATGTGGAGGGAACCCGCGCAGTGTTAGAAGTGGCAAAAGCTGCTGGGGTGCAGAAGCTGGTTTATTGTAGCACGATCGGAGTGTTTGGGGACACGAAAGGAGAGGCGGTAAATGAAACTTTTGTCAGGAAACAGAAAGACTTTGCTTCAGCATACGATCGCACGAAATATCTGGCGCAACAGTTAGTGGATGAATTTGCCCAGCAGGGCTTGCCAGTAGTAAGCGTGTTACCATCGGGAATTATGGGTGGAGATGACCCCCATTTTGGTCCCGTAATTGCCCAATTTATGCAAGGGAGGTTGAAGCTGTGGGCAGGGGGAGATCGGCTCACGGGGATAGTTCATGTTGACGACCTAGTCAAGGCGATGATCTTGGCAGCAGAAGGGGGGAAAAAGGGAGAACATTACATAATTTCGGCAGGGGACTTGACAATCAGAGAAATGTTTGAGATCCTAGGCAAGGAGACGGGGATAAAAGTACCGGGTGAAATTCCTAAACCGATAGCAAGATTGCTAGGAAATGTATTAGATCCCATAGGAAGGCTGTTTTCATGGCAGCCACCCCTGAGTCGGGAGCGAGTACATTATATATATGACAGGTGCGTGCGAGTGGAGGCGAGTAAAGCGCGTCAGGAATTGGGTTGGCAACCTCGTAGCGTAGAAGAAACATTGCGGGATATAGTAAAAGAGATGGGGATGGTCCAAAGATGACAAAAAGCAAGTTCACAGAAGCAGAGACAGAGGCTTTTTACGATGCCGAAGACAGTCTATACAGAAGTTTTTGGGACTCAGAAGGGAGTCTGCACTGGGGTTATTTCGAGAACGGACTCCAAGGGTCAGCAGAAGACTTTGTCCCCGCCTGCAAGCACTGGAACGAATATATGCTATCTAAAAGTGGAATAGATGCATCATCTCGCGTCCTGGATATCGGTTGCGGAAATGGGAATACGGCGGTATGGTTGGCGCAGCAGACGGGATGTGAAGTACTGGGGATTGATATTAGCAAGGTTCGCATTGACAATGCCAGATCCAAGGCGCAGGAAAATGCAGAACTGCGCCTTGAATTTCAGAAAGAGTCGGTGACAAATATGCCCTTTGCAGAGGGTGAATTTACTCATGTATGGAGTCAAGCAACAATATACCACGTTCACGATCGCTATAGGGGGTTGCAGGAAATTCATCGGGTACTCAAAGAAGGGGGGATATTGATATTTGACGATCTGGTAACGCCAGTAAAAGAGATAACAGAACAAGGGCGAAAATACGTATATGATCGCCTGTTATTTGAACCAACCTACAGCCAGTCGGAATATATCGATGTATTGAGTCAGCTAGGGTTGATGGTATTGGAGTCAGAAGACTTAAGCGAACATCTGCACAAAAGCTATGAGTCTCTCTCCCAGCTAGCTAAGCCGCAATATCCAGAACTGAGTGCAGCATATGAGAAAATGTGCGAGGCTATTGCTGTTAAGGAACTGGGATGGAGTTTCTTTGTGGGAGAAAAAGTGAGAGATCGCCTGTCCTGGATATACGAAACCAAGGACACCCAAAAGTTGCAGTCAAGATACGATGCGTGGTCGCGCATATACGATGCAGAATTAGATCAACCCTATCGCATCAGTCCAATTAAATCAGCCAGAGCCTTAGCCAAAGTGCTGTCCGATAAAGAAGCGAGTATACTAGATGCAGGGGCCGGTACGGGAATGGTGGGGGAGGCCCTGAGGGAACTGGGCTATAGCAAGATAACGGCGCTCGACCTCTCGTCAGAAATGCTAGAAGTGGCCAGAAAAAAGGGGGTTTATCAAGCCCTGTATCAAGGGAAGCTAGAAGCAGAAATAGAGGGTTGCCCTCCGAACAGCTTTGATGCTATAATAGCGGTAGGGATATTTACCTTTGGTCACGCCAGTCCGGAGGGTTTGCGCAACCTAAATACCATGTTAAAATCAGGCGGATACTTTGTCCTAACAGTGCGCGTGGACTACCAAGAAAATAATGCTGTATTGCACAAGGTAATGTCCGAACTCCCTTGGAATTTAATCAGCCGAGAGGAATTTAAAATTTTCGAGACGGAACTCATGTATGCTATGGTATTCCAAAAGAAATAGTTTTAGATTGGTAAAAAAAAATGAAGTCAGGAGAAGAAAATGGTAACAATAAAGCTCATGCATGCAAAGCTGCATCGCATCCGCGTAACTGAAGCAAACAGGCACTATGTAGGTAGCATCACTATCGACCAGGAACTACTGGAAAAAGTGGGAATTATCCCCCTAGAAGAAGTGGAAATTGTCAACATTAACAATGGGAAGCGGTGGTCTACTTATGTGCTGCCAGGACTGGCAGGAAGCGGACAAATTTGTCCTAATGGTGGTGGTGCGCTATTGTGCAAACAAGGAGATACCTTGATTATTTGGGCAAACGAACATTGCGATCGCTCGGAAGTCATGCGTACTGGACACCGGGCGCGGGTGCTGATCGCCGACGAAAACAACCAAGTGAGGGAAGTATTCTACCAGACTCTCATACCTAATGGGGAGACATTGGACTACAATGGTCATGAAACGGCCAATGGGAAACAACTGACAAATTCCCAAGTCAAAGTAGGGGTTTGAAATAGGGATGATGACAACAACAGTAAACTACCATGAGGTACCATTAAAAAGGCTGAACTCAGAAAATGCCCGAGGAATGGGAGTTATCTTCACAGAATTTGAAGATGTGAAAATCGAGTTGTGCAAATGGCCAGCCGCTGGGAAACGACCTCTGATTGCCAGGGGGGGCTATGGTACAGTTATTGAAGAGGAGTTCAAAGTCTATTGGCGGGGTGAGACCATGTTTTCTGCCGGTCATCAGAATGCTCGCGGCGGTGCAACGGGTAAGATTTTATCTGAAGCAGAAGGTAACTCCAAGTATGTGCTGGTAAATTGGCTGAGTGCCCATCTGGATGCAGGAGAAGCCTTTATCCCTAAAAATGGCCAACAGAGTATATTTCTTTTGGCTCCTCCTAAGGATGATGTGAAGGCAGAAGATTTTGTAGCGCTTTACTGTGATGGTAACTGTGGCATATCAATTGACCCGGGGGTATGGCACACGGCTCCTCTATCACTTTGCGAACAGGAAGTAGTCTATAAGAGAAAGCAAGGCAGCATCTATGCTACTATAGATTGTTTATTGTTGAAGGAGCAAAAAACTTGGTTAAAGATTCCCCTGTGCCAACCTGAAGATGGTTAGCGAACTGTCAAACAAAGGAGTAAGATGACAACTGTAGTTGGGCAACTAAAAAGTGCTTTTCGGATCGAAGCTGTGGCAACAGTCGATAAGGGCGTGCAAGTAACTTGGAAGGACGGTCATGAAAGCTTTTACCATAACCTCTGGCTGCGGGATACTTGCCACTGTCCCGAATGCTTCCAACGAGATACATTGAGCCTTAATAGTGGAGAGGGCGGCGGACATGACCCCCTGAAAATGCCACTCAATCCAATAAGTGAAACAGTCAAGGTCGATCGCTCCGGAAATTTGGATATTATTTGGGGAGGTGAAGAACCCGGACATCACAGCCTATTCGATCCGTCTTGGCTGCGAGTTCACTGTCAAAAAGACCCAGCCCTCAAACAACGACGCCCCCCTCAACTGTGGGATTGGTCAGTGTCCATCCCTCATTTCGATTACCATGAAGTGATGAAAGACGATTGGGCACTATTGCATTGGTTGGAGAAGATGCTAGAATTGGGAGTGGTAATAATTGACAAGGTTCCCAAAAATAAAGAAGGGTTTCAGGCACTGGTGGAGCGCGTAGGACCGATTCAGCAGCGATATCATCCCACTAATATCTTTACCTTAGATACGGCCAACCAACTGGCAGGGAATATTCACCACGCCTATCAGTACATGGAACGTTTGCACAATCATACAGATCATGTCTCCTACAACGTTCCTCCCCGACTTCAATTTCTGGGATGTATTGAATACGACAACCCCGACAATGACAAACAGGCTTATTCCACCCTGGTAGACGGTTTCAAAATTGCCGAAGTTCTGAGGACGCAGCAGCCAAAATCATTTGAGTTGCTGACTCAAGAGTATGTGCCAACGGGGCGCAGGCGTTTGGGTGTAGAAGAAAAAATATCCGATCGCACCAAGAAATACCAATGGGAAACCTATCATCGCCAGCACGTGATTAATTTGGATAAAAATGGTGAAGTATACCAGATTCGTCACCATGAAAACGACCGAGTGCCGCTAGATGTTTCCCATGACAAAATTCAAGACTTGTATGCTGCCTACCAAGCATTTACGGCCCTGGCTGAATCCCCAGAATATAAGACCGAATTTCTCATTGCTCCCGGACAGGTATTAGTTAACGATAACTGGCGCTTACTCCACGGGCGGACAGCTATTCGGAATCCCGGGCTACGAAGAATTTTACTGGGAGCATATATGAAGCCAGAAACATTCAGCAGCCGACGGCGACTGTTGCTTGGGAAGAAAAGTGGGCTGTCCGATATGTGGTTAATGGGATGCTCGGATCGGGCTTTAGAAATTATGGCAGACCGCATGACGGCTTAAATTAGCGCTCCACACTGTTTAATTTCTGGTTGAATATCTTGCAAGAATATTGAGGTAGTAGAAATGGCAGCGGTATTGCAACAAGTCAAACCCGCTTTTCGCATCGAAGCAGTGGGAAGAACTAACAAGGGTGTAAAAATCGCTTGGAAAGACGGTCACGAAAGTTTTTATCATAACCTTTGGCTTCTAGATAGCTGTCGATGTCCTAAATGCTTTCAGCGAGATACCTTGAGTCTCAATAGCGGACACGATCTCCTCAAAATGCCCTTAAACCCTACGCCTCAAGAGGTGAAACTCGATCGTGAGGGGAATTTAGATATTGTTTGGGGCGGCGAGGAAACAGGTCATCACAGTGTATTTGATGCCTCGTGGCTGCGGGTTCACTGCCAAAATGACCCAGCGCTCAAACAACGACGCCCCCCTCAACTGTGGGACTCGTCAGTGTCAGTGCCTTATTTGGATTACCATGAGGTGATGAAAGACGATGGGGTGTTATTGCTCTTCCTCAATAAGATGGTCGAACTGGGGGTGGCAGTCATTGACAACGCCCCGAAGAATGAAGAGAGCTTTCGGGCACTGGTGGAACGGGTAGGACCGCTGCGGCAACGATACCATCCCACCAATGTGTTTACGATGGATAGAAGCAACGTAAAAGCTCAGGCTATCCAACATTCCTATCAAGTGGGAACTTTAAGAAATCATACGGATGTTACCGCCTATGACATTCCCACCGGGCTGCAATTTCTGGAATGTATCCTCTACGAAAATCCGGATAACGATCGCCAAGCATATTCCACCGTCGTTGACGGTTTCAAACTGGCAGAGGTTATCAAAACAGAAAATCTCTGTTTTTTTGAATTGCTAACCACGGAATATATACCAGCAGGTCGCAAGCGGCTTTCGGTGGAGGAGAAACTATCAGAGAATGAGTCCAGTGCGAGGAAGTACGAATGGGACGCTTATCGGCGCAACCATCTGATTAATTTGGATGAAAATGGGGATGTGTATCAGATTCGGTACAATCATAACACGCGGATCCCGCTAGAAGTATCCTACGATAAGATTGAAGACTTGTTAGCAGCCTATCGGCGATTTTCGGAACTGTTGCAAGATCCTAAATATAATACGGAATTTTTGCTAGCTCCAGGACAGGTATTGGTGGTTGACAACTGGCGAGTCCTTCACGGGCGAACGGGTATTTGGAATCCTTCTCTACAACGAATTTTGTTGGGAGCCTATTTAGAGGAGGAAAGCTTCCGGTGCCGACGGCGAATTTTATTGGGGGACAAAACTGGGATGTCAGACTTGTGGTTAATGGGATGCTCGGACCGGGCTTTGGAAATTCTGGCAGACAGACATTTGTGAAGACATTGGGGGCTCTCAATCAATTGTAAGCGGTTTGTAGTAAGCACTAAAGTGCTTACCCGGCGCGTGCCGGGGAAGAATAAAATTAAAACTCTGCCTCGAATTGAGAAAGGTGCAAAATATATTTACGAATCTTCTGGTTTCAGGATGCCATCCTCCAAGTAAGCAACCCGATCGGCCACATTGATAATCCTGGGGTCATGAGTTACCATCAAGACAGTGCAGCCTTGTTCCTTGGCCAGCTTTGGTCGCCTAAACCAAGACACAGAAGGGGTTTTCGCCTTTTCGCCTCTGGGGCGCAAAAAACGCAAGTCCTTGCCGCTCGGAGTATAGTAAAAGAAATGATGAATAAAAAGATTATATAGTAGGATAAATTTATAAATTTATCCTAATGTAATGGGTAAAAAAGACGCAGTAACTCAATCACCTTGTGTCTTCTGGAAGTATAAATCAGCAGTAGGTTAATCCGCATTATACAGAATCGATTGAATTAGGTAGATTATGGCAGTAAACGCGGATAAGCCCCATCGATGGAAGTCAGATATTGCTCAATCGGTAGACTTTTACAACAATTGGTTCATGCAATTTGCTCCCTTAGCATACCGCGACACTCGCGTTAAAACTACTAAGCAAGTTGAGTCGGCTTTGGCGCAGACGGCTAATCTGACTAACATCACGTCAGCTGTGCTGAGGCAATATCCCTCTGTGCTACCTATGCTGCGCATGGCTACAGCACCACCCATTGCCCGCGATCGCCTCATCGGTCTAGCTGGAGTCTCCCCTAACCTAGTCAAAACTATGGAAGTTAACCAGCGAATCCCACCTCGGATGGAACGAACAGCAGTTGAGACCGATCTGGAGCGCATTGGTCAGATAATTACACGCCTAGCTGACAAAGACATCTTTCCGTGGTTGGATAATCAACAGACGCCAACCAATGCAGAGATTTATCGGGCAGCAACAATTGTTGCCGATCGCTTATGTGGTGCGGTAGCTGACCCAATTATTCGCAATTCACAAGAGCAAAGACAGCTTGCTACCATTAAACAGTGGCTAGAAGGGCGAGGCTATTCTTACATTAAGGTAAGCAAAGACTTTCCCGCAGATGGGATGAATCCTGGCTCGTTTTCCTTTCGAGTTAACCTGCCAGCGATTCAACGGGGACGCACTAAAAACATCAAGATCCCTATTGACGTTGTCATTATGCCTTGTCACTCTACTTCTGGCGACTTTCCACTACTTCTTGAAGCCAAATGTGCAGGTGATTTTATTAATCCGAACAAGCGACGCAAGTAAGAAGCAACTAAAATAGCTCAGTTGATTAACACTTACGGCGATCGGGTCCGCTTTGTTCTATTTCTTTGCGGCTACTTCGACAGTGGTTATTTAGGTTACGAAGCTGCCGAAGGCATTGACTGGGTGTGGGAACATCGTATAGACGACTTAGCAGATTTTGGCTTGTAAATAATGGTAGAAATCAACAATATTGAATTGATGCGCCTCCAGCTTCAAGCAGAACTTGATTCCAGGAAAACACGCCACTCACGAAACAAACTCGGTCAATTTGCGACACCGACGGCCCTAGCAACAGATATGCTAGAATACGCCAAAGCACTGTTACCAGGAAACATTCGCTTTCTGGATCCTGCTTTTGGTACTGGCTCATTCTACTCCGCCTTGCTAAAAACATTTCCCTCTTCACAGATTGCTGAAGCGGTTGGCTATGAAATTTCTCCCGACTATGGACTGCCAGCGTCTGAGTTTTGGCAAGATAGGCCATTAAAGCTAAAAATTGACGATTTTACCCGTGCCACTCCCCCAAGTTCTGAGGCCGCCAAATTTGACATCATTATTGCCAATCCTCCCTATATCAGACATCACCATTTGACCAATCCTGAGAAGCAACGACTGCAAAATATTACCTATTAAACAGTGGGAATAAAACTCAGTCAATTAGCGGGAATGTACTGCTATTTTCTCTGCCTTGCCGATGCCTGGATGGCTGAAAATGCTATTGCTGGATGGCTGATTCCTAGTGAATTTATGGATGTTAATTACGGCAAACAGATCCAGGAATACTTACTCAGTCGCGTAACTTTGCTGCATATCCATCGTTTCGATCCGCAGGATCTCCTGTTTGCAGATGCACTTGTATCTTCAGCAGTGGTTTGGCTGAAAAAAATAAGACCCACAACTGATCGGATGGTTAAGTTTACCTACGGCGGCAGCTTAAAAGCACCGCAAGTAGAAAAATATATCCCGATCGAGGCATTAGGCGATACCGCCAAGTGGAAAAATTTTACTGTTTCTCATTTCCGGTCCGATGACAGGTCCCTCAAGTTATCCGAGCTATTCACAATCAAGCGGGGTTTAGCAACCGGGGCAAATCAGTTCTTTATCCTCACCCCAGAACAGATCGATCGCTATCAACTGCCAGAGGAATTATTGAAACCAATTTTACCCAGTCCCCGATACCTCTCAGTAGAGGAGATAGCAGCAGATATGGCTGGGAATCCCCTGGTCGATTGGCAACTATTTCTGCTAACATGCCATCTGCCAGAAGCGGAGGTAAAATATGAGTATCCATCACTTTGGAATTACTTTCTCCTAGGTGTAAAGGCAGGATATAGTCAGCGTTATTTGTGTAGACATAGATTTCCTTGGTACTTACAAGAGAACCGTCCTGCTTCTAGGTTCCTTTGTACTTATATGGGGCGGCAAGGTAAAAAAACTGGTCTCATATTCCGATTTATATTGAATCACAGCAGGGCGACAGCAGCTAATGTGTATCTGATGCTTTACCCAAAACCCAACCTGGAGAAAATCCTCATAAATAATCAGAAGCTTGTCAAAGTTGTGTGGCAAGCTCTCCAGGAGATATCCCCAGAAATATTGGCAGGTGAGGATCGAGTATATGGGGGTGGGCTTCACAAACTGGAGCCCAAAGAACTAGGTAATGCTACAGCAAAAAGCATTTTGGCTGTTTTGCCAGAATCTTTTGGCAGACAGTAAAAGATTATATTGTAAGAGAAATTCATGAATTTCTCTTACAATAATAAATTTACGAACCTTCGGGTTTGAGGATACCATCTTCCAGGTAAGCAACCCGATCGGCCACATCAATAATCCTGGGGTCATGGGTTACCATCAAGACAGTGCAGCCTTGTTGCTTGGCCAGTTGACGCAGTAATTGAATCACATTATGTCCACTCTGGGAGTCTAAAGCAGCAGTAGGTTCGTCGGCCATGATTAACTGGGGATTGCCAGCTAAGGCCCGGGCGATCGCGACCCGTTGTTTCTGTCCTCCAGAGAGATCGCGAGGGCGGGACTTAACTTTATCTCCTAACCCCACCGCTGCTAACAACTCCCGTGCTTGATATCTGGCGGTTCTGCCGCGAATGCCTTTAAGATGGAGAGCAAGTTCGATATTTTCACCCGCAGTCAGGGCGGGAAACAGGTTAAACCCCTGAAAAATAAAGCCAATGTTTTGCAGGCGGAAGCGGGACAACTTAGTGCGAGACAATTGGGTAATCTCTTCTCCTAATAGATAAATTCTGCCCGCCGTGGGCGTCAGCAGACCAGCTAAAATTGAGAGTAAAGTAGTTTTACCCGAACCCGATGGCCCCATCAACAGTTGGATACTGCCCGATTGGATCTGCAGATCGATGCCCTGAAGGGCCTGAAAGCTCGCAGCACCCGAACCGAAAACCATCTCTATCCCGACAGCAGAGATAGCCGATGTGTTACTGCGCTCTCGATCGATAGTAGTAGCGTAGCGTGCACCCCCCATATGGATTTGCGAAAACCCAGCAATTTGAGAATTACTCATAAGTCTGATAAAGTAAATAATTGCGAATGGCTAATTGCGATCGAGTTTTAGGCTTTGAAGACGATCGCCGGATCGACGCGAGTCACTTTTTGAATGGCGAAGAAAGCTGAACCGACACACATCAGCAGGGTAATTCCCAAAACTCCGGCGGCAAATAGGGGCGTGATCAAAATCATAATTCCCTGAGTTGCCAAGGCCCAAGATGCCAACCCCAAGCAAAGTAGTATGCTAGGAACATATCCTAGAACTGCCATCCACAGGGCTTGCTCGATAATGACACTGTAAATTACCCAGTCAGACGCCCCCATTGCTTTGAGCGTTCCAAACTCTTTGAGATGATCGGATACAGAAGAGTAAAGGATCTGACCGACAACTACCATACCCACAATCACACCCACTGCCGCACCCAAACCGAGAATAAATCCAATGCCGCTGCGCTGCTGCCAGTAGTCGCGGGTCTGGTTAGCCATTTCCGCACGAGTATAGGCCCGGCTATCTGGCAAAGCCGCTTCTAACCGCCCCTTGAGTGCCTGTAGATCCTCCCCCGGTTTGGCCCGAATTAACACGTAGACGATCTGGTCTGTTAAGTTTAAGGGTTTGGGAGGAGAAATTTCTGATGTTTCGCTAGTTTCTTCCTGTTCGTAAACAGTGACGCATTTGATATCGCCCTCGGGTAGCAGCTTGCAGTTCAGCTTAGAAGTGACGCCAGCATTGATATAGGAGTTGGCGGTTTTCAAGGAGGTAAACACGAAGGGACTCGATACGATCGACTGAGTTTCTTTTGTTAAGCCTACCAACCGCACTGGCAAAGAGCCAATTTCTGCCCGATCGCCCACACCTCGGACCTGCAGGGAATCTAAATTGCTGGCATCGACGATCGCGGTGTAATGTTCCTTCAGGGCCCGCAAGCTGCTGGGGTTGACCTTGCCAGGTAAAAATAATTGCCCCCCTGGGTCGAAACCGAATACCTTCACAGGAGTCAGTTCCGCCCCGGGAACATTCCACTGAGCTATTCCCCTCATCAAGGGTTCCGCCCGATCGACCCCTTCCACCTGTTTAGCCAGTAAAGCGTACTCCAACAGCAGGGGCTTTGTCAATTCTAAATGCAACATTTCCTGGGATGCTACCCAGATGTCAGCTGGGGAATTTTCGATCAACTGCACCGTCGAGCGAGTAAACCCCTTGAGTATGCCGGTCTGAATCGTCACCAGGCTGACGGCAAACATAATCCCTGCCTGGGCTACGAGGAAGCGGGGAATGTCTTCCAATAGGTTCTTGCGGGCGATCGATGCCATAATAAATAACCTATCTACACAACTTCTCTACAAATCTACATATATTGTAACATCAGCTCTGACTAATTGCTTATTGCTAATGGTCCCTGCTAATTGATAATTTGCGCTCTGAAGTACTGGATTAATTGCTCGCACAATTCTCAATTTTCAATTCCCAATTTTCAACAATTAGGATGGATGATAATGTCTTGGTAGTTTGGGTATTTGAGGATGAAGAGGTTGGCCTCAATATTGATAAGGGCGATCTGGGATATTTGCTGAGACAACCCGGCCCTCACTTCTGGGTTAGGACAGTGAATTATCAGGCTTTCGGTATCCGTCATCCATTCTAGCGTGCAGAGTTGGGTGAGTGGAATTTCTGCTTTAATTTGCCTGAGTCCTTCACTCAGTTGCTTGAACTTCTGTAACCATGCCGACTCTTGCAATTCTTTCTCTAGTTGATACCTCAGTGGGTTTTGTTCCTCTTGGTTCATAGTACCCTTAAATAAATCTAAAGTTTGCTAGTGATGATTTGAGTATAGCATAAATTGGAATTAAATGAGCGATTAAATTAAGACATTAACAAGCTAGCTTTGACATTTGCAGTCACCCTGCCTGGCCTTAACTGCTGCACCAGATCAAGCAGGGTTTGAGATTGCTCTTAGCAATCAAAATCGGAGTAAAAGTTTACAGTGTATTGATGCGATGGGTTTTGAGATCATGGCCGACAATGTTTTTGCGGCCTTGAACCTACAAGTAGGCCATCGGAAAATTCGTCCCGAGGAGATCTACTATGCAGCACAATGGAGGACAATCAGGAATGCTCTAGATCCAAATGGTTGCCTGTTAGTGGAAAGATTTTATTGGGATCCCCAAGTTGCAGACCACTTGGCAGACCGAGTTTTTTATGCCTTGCATCCGGAATTAAACTGGCGCAAAATCAGACCTCATGAAGTGCAATATGCCCGGGAATGGAGCATCATCAGAAATGCTTTGATTCTGATATCATTCTGAAGAATACCTACGAAATGAAACTCACTCTGGGCAAGGCGACGCTCATTTGTAGCAATATTTTTTAAAAATGGTATGAGGAGGTAGCAATTTCTCTCGTTATCATTAAGTTGACTATAGAATCCGCCACAGTTGGGCGATCGCCTGTTTCCGGTCCCGACGGGCGATCGCCCTGGGCAGAGTAAACTGGTAGTCAGAGTTGCTCTCCTACCCATCGACGCCAGGCGCGAATCATATTAAACTAAGCCGTGCGATTCGTTCAGGTATAAACTGTAACCAGTGAAAGCCTGGCTGGTCTCATAAGCTAGCAACTTTGGTATTCAT
>JACOMV010000011.1 GCA_014324065.1 Hormoscilla sp. SP12CHS1
CTTTGCTATTTACATTGCCTTCATAGCGAAAAGGAGCTGAAACAGTTAGCAGTTACCAGTTACCACGTACCTTGACAGTTACCAGAAAATTTATTTAGTAGGGTGGGCAAGGTGGAAAAGTTAAAAACACAAGAGTGGAAATCAATATGAACATTGCCCACCAGCAGACCGTCTTGGTGGGCAATGCTAATATTATACCATCGGGAGAAGATACTAGCTTTCTGCACGCATTGCCCACCCTACAGGAACTTCCCAATACTTGTGGCAAGCTTGCTGGGGAGGAGCTCGCTTTTGCGAGGATTCACATTCTGTTGCCGGTGCTCATAGCCCCGAAACCCGGTTTTTCCTATACGCAGTGCGGATGAAGAGCGCATGTGCTGCGCGCACACGCTTCGCTACGCGATCCTGCGTCGCGCCGCTACGAGTGCCTCGCAACACAGGCGACCGAGCGCTCTTAACCGGGTTTCTTAATGCTGCGAGGCGATCGCACTCTGCGAGGTGCTCGCAGTCTGTAACCTTATTGCTCCAGTCTGTAACCTTATTGCTGGCAGTCTGTAACCTTATTGCTCGCAGTCTGTAACCTTATTAATAGCGATCGCCTCCTGCTGGCACTGGTGTTGACCATCGAGACGGACTCGCCACGAAAGGCAAGCTGTATCCATGGCTGGGCACGGCTGGCGCCGCGCTGCGCAATCGAACAATTGTGACTGGCATCACATCGTGACACCTTCTTGGGTAAAGACTCTTAGATCTCGGGAAACCCGGTTTCTTACCACAAGGGGACGATCGCGCCCATCCCAGGAACCAGAAACCAGGTTTCTTATTTGAACCTTGGGTAAAGACTGCTAGGCGATCGTAGAAACCCGGTTTCTTGCCACAAGGGGACGATCGCGCCTACACCAGGGACTAGAAACCGGGTTTCACTGGTGGTCCCGGTACCTGGGTCACTGATAACTGTTTACTGTTCAATGAGCAAGCGCCGTCGCAATCGTTCTGGTGAGCCAAAATCTACAACTTGACCTGCCTCCAATAAGAAAGCACCATCACAATAATTCAGTTCCTCGACGCGGTGGGTTACCCATAGAGCAGTCAGACCGCGACTTTTAACCAACTCTCGGACAAGAGATACTAGATCTAACTGAGAGTCCGGATCCAGTAGGGCCGTCGGTTCATCTAAGAGCAACACTTCACAATGGCGGGCGATCGCACCAGCGATCGCCACTCGTTGCTTTTGACCGCCACTGAGGGCGTAAATCGGGCGTCGTTGCAAATGGAGTAAATTAACGGCATTGAGCGCCTCTGCCACCCGCTGTCTGGTCACCTCCGGTGATAGATTTTCTGCTACTAGGCCAAAAGCCACATCTGCTCCCACGGTGGGCATCACCAGCTGGTGGTCTGGGTTTTGGAACACAAACCCCACCGGTTTTGAGACCTGAACTTGACCGGATTGGGGATGCAACAGTCCGGCCACCAATCTGAGTAAAGTCGATTTCCCACTGCCATTTATCCCCAAGAGCATCCAGAAACTGCCCTTGGGCACATCCAGAGAACAATTATTTAAGACTGAAGATCCCTTGGGCCAACTGAAGCATAAATCCTGCACCCGAATGGCAGCATCTGCTCTCATAGAACCGGCGCTACTCTTCATTAGCCAGATCTGTGACAGCAAAGAAACCAGGTGGTCTGCCAGAACTGGCTGCCGTGCTGGATTTCTCCGCCATCTGCACCCCTGATATCTCACTGACGAGGATGCCGATTTTCTTGTTTATCTGCCGGTCGCAGGTCAACTCCAGGAGCACATCGCTGCCGGAACGCAATGCCTCCAGAATCTGCTTATACAAGGCTTCCGCCTCTTCCAGCGACTTGCGCTCCACCGATAGGGACAAGGGATTTTGCTTCAAGGTCACGTCGATCACGTACATAAGCGGTCAATCATGTCACGGGTACAATATCTCCTAGTATCTCATAACCCTCTGCTGGATCTATCCCCTTGCTGCCGGTGTAATGGCGAAAAAAAAATTTTTTGGGGGGATGGGAAATCTTTAAAATTCTCTCTATAATGAGTGTATAGTAAAGAAAAGTAAACTTTCCTCACAGTCAGACTCGTTTTCTGCTAAGGAAAAGCAGGCTCGAGAACTGGTAGGGGATTTGTGCAAGCTTGTCTAGTAAGCTTGAAATTAGCAGCACCGTAGGC
Organism: Hormoscilla sp. SP12CHS1; assembly: GCA_014324065.1. Lineage (GTDB taxonomy): Bacteria > Cyanobacteriota > Cyanobacteriia > Cyanobacteriales > Desertifilaceae > Hormoscilla. The sequence continues at coordinate 2,195 of JACOMV010000011.1, forward strand.
TAGCCCTGGCTGCTAAATATAAGCGCTCGCTGGCGTCTAGCCACGACGGCGCTGGCTGCGGCCTTCTGTGTCGAAAGATGCGGATGTTATACTTGCACATATCTAGTTGTTAGATTTGTGAGGGTTAAACGCAGCACTACTGTAATCATACCAATTTGGAGAAAAGCGTCGTGACAACATTAGTAGGAAGCGCGACCAGCGAAAGAGGATGGTTTGATGTCCTCGATGACTGGCTCAAGCGCGATCGGTTTGTATTCATCGGTTGGTCGGGAATATTATTGTTCCCCTGCGCTTTCCTGTCAATTGGTGGCTGGCTGACTGGTACCACCTTCGTCACTAGCTGGTACACCCACGGGTTGGCTAGCTCCTACCTGGAAGGCTGCAACTTCTTGACGGTGGCTGTTTCAACCCCCCCCAACAGTCTAGGACATTCCCTGCTGTTCCTCTGGGGTCCAGAAGCGAACGGGGACTTCGCCCGCTGGTGCCAACTTGGTGGTTTGTGGACATTTGTCGCCCTGCACGGAGCTTTCGCACTGATCGGCTTCATGCTGCGCCAATTTGAAATTTCCCGCGTCGTCGGCATCCGTCCTTACAATGCGATCGCCTTTTCGGCCCCGATCGCGGTCTTCGTCAGCGTCTTCCTGATGTACCCCTTGGGTCAAAGCGGCTGGTTCTTTGCCCCCAGCTTCGGAGTCGCTGGCATCTTCCGGTTCATCCTATTCTTGCAAGGCTTCCACAACTGGACTTTGAACCCCTTCCACATGATGGGAGTGGCCGGTGTTCTAGGCGGAGCTTTACTCTGTGCCATCCACGGAGCTACCGTTGAGAACACTCTATTTGAAGACTCCGAGCAAGCCAACACTTTCCGAGCCTTCAACCCCACCCAAGCGGAAGAAACCTACAGTATGGTGACGGCTAACCGCTTCTGGTCCCAAATCTTCGGCATCGCCTTCTCCAACAAGCGGTGGCTGCACTTCTTCATGTTGTTTGTGCCAGTCACAGGTTTGTGGATGAGCGCTGTGGGCGTTGTGGGATTAGCGTTAAACCTGCGGGCTTACGACTTCGTATCCCAAGAGTTGCGGGCTGCTGAAGACCCAGAGTTTGAAACCTTCTACACCAAGAACATCCTCCTCAACGAAGGCTTGCGGGCTTGGATGGCTCCGGCTGACCAGCCTCATCAGTTATTCCAATTCCCTGAGGAAGTTCTGCCTCGCGGTAATGCTCTGTAAAGCTTTCGCAGTAGTTTCTACCCAAGATAAGTCTTTGGACTTAGGGTAAATTTCACCTCTGCCCCTGGGCAGGGGTATTTTTTTTTTCGGCTTTACAGTCCTATTTCTGCAAACCGTGTTATAGTAAGTAAAGCTGTTGGAGCAGCAAGCTAGTGGCGCAAAACGTAACGCAAAGCTCATAAACAGGATACGCTCGCGCACTACTAATTGCGTACTTTTGCTTACTACAAAGCAGCGCTATCAGCTAAAATAGAAAAAGCAGTGGATGGCTAGCCCTGACTGCTAACTATACGCGCTCGTAGCGTAGCGTGTTACGCCTTGGTAAATGCAGGCTGCGTGCCCGGGCTGTTAGAGAACAGCCAGTTTGTCATCCCTGGTTGGAGCTTCGACTCTGGCCGTGACAAGACTGGCGGGGAGTTCGGACCGGCAGTCTTGTGCTAACCTTGTCGATCCGCTACACCCTCCGATAAGTGTTATAGCTCTGGCTATTTCAACTTAGTGTGAGAGCGGATAGTATTTTAAATAGATAATATAAGAGTTGGCAAGAAGTAGGAGTAATTGACATGAGCGAGCTGTTAAGCGAGGCATCTATAAAAGAAAAAATATCTTCCCTGACTGACTGGGATAAGATAGGTAAATCACTGCGTCGGACAAAGAAGCTCGAGAATTTTGTCGAGGCGATCGCCTTTGTGAATAAACTGGTAGAACCAGCGGAAGTGGCGAACCATCACCCAGATATCTCAATTTCCTACAATAAAGTCACAATTAACTTGACAACCCATGATGCGGGTGGTTTAACTCAAAAGGATTTCGATCTGGCAAAAGTGATTTCCCAGATCGAGTAAAAACTGCAAACAACTAGACGGAAACGAAATTGCTACCACCCCCTCACTGCAGCTAGGGGTGGAAGTTGCTTTTTGCAAAGATGGTAAGATTTGCAGAAGAAGTTAGGAATCTTTCTGTAGATGTTTCAGGTGTGAGGAGAATGATCGCATGTCGAAAATATTGTGGAAATCATTATTGCTGGGCTCTCCAGCAGTGTAGGAGTCAGATTACTATTCGCACGGAACTGTCAAAGGCAGAATCGGAAATGTCTAATGTGATTATCGGGGTGGCAGATAATGGCCCTGGTATTCCCGAAGCGGTGCAGTCGAAGCTGTTTGACCCGTTTTTTACTACTAAACCGGTAGTTACGGGGACTGGCATTGGTTTGGCGATTAGTTATCAGATTGTAGTGGAAAAACATGGGGGTCAGATGAAGTGTGTTTCAACTCTGGGAAAGGGTACGGAGTTGATTGTGGAAATTCCTCTGAAGACGGGATTCGGATATTGTAGCGATATGCATGTTAACTATGCTATAATAAAATCAGCTTCCACATGGTCGAGGTTACCTCATGAGTACCCAAGTCACCGTTACGCTGCCAGAAAAAGTTTACTCGATAGCAATGCGTCTGGCACAACAGAGAAATCGTGATGTTGCCGATCTTCTAGCAGAGACAATAGAGCGTTCACTCTCGCAAGCAGAAGTGATTGAACCTGTAGAATCAGCATCAGATTCAGAAGTAATGGCTTTGACACAGCTGCAAATGCCGCCAGATCAAGACGATCGCCTCAGCTTGTTACTATACAAGCAACAGGCAGAAACACTCGGCATTGAAGAGCGCTCGGAGTTATCAGCATTAATGGAAATATATAAAGAGGGTTTGCTGCGCAAAGCCCAAGCCTTGAAGGAAGCAGTAAAACGTGGTCTAATGCAGCCATTATAATCATGAGTAATAGCAGAATTTATCAAGAAATTAGGGCACTTATTAGAACACAAGCTGGCGATCGCTGTGGTTATTGCCGCAGTCAAAAAAGTATGTTATGGGAAGGTTAGAGATTGAGCATATTATTCCCATAGCACGGGGTGGCACAGACTCGGAGGACAACCTATGGCTTGCCTGTCGTCTTTGCAATAGCTACAAAGGAACTCAAACCCACGGACGCGATCGAGTAAGTAATCGACTGGTGCCGCTATTTAATCCTCGCAGTCAGCAGTGGTTTCGCCATTTTACCTGGAGTGAGGATGGCACGGAAATAATCTGGCTAACAGCCTGCGGTAGAGCGACAGTTGCAGCATTACAACTTAACAATAGCATTGCTGTCACGGTCAGGAGCCAGTGGGTTATCGCTGGCTGGCATCCATCATAAAATTAAACAATAGGCTATAATAAATTGAAAAGCATAAGGAGAAAAAATGTGAAAAATCGTGCTTCGTGGGATGCTGGCAGGTTCGTACAAACTCTCGCATATTTCGATGTAATTCCCTTCTTTGGCTGCATACAGCGCTTAATTAAAGCTGTGATAGGGGATAATCAATATAAATCATCTGGAGAGCAAAAAATGGGTGTAATTCTGGTAGCTGGTGCTACTGGCGGGGTCGGTAAGCGTGTCGTCCGGCGTCTGGTCGATCGCCATTATCTAGTGCGGGCCTTAGTTAGAGATGTTAGCAGGGCCAGGGAGATGTTGGGGGATAAAGTGGAACTCTTTGAAGGAGATATCACTATCCCAGAAACCTTAACTGCCGAAATGATGCTTGACGTCAGGGCAGTTATCTGCTGTACTGGGGTGAGACCCGTTGAAGGTGACACCCAGACTCGGGAAAAATACTATCAAGGCATCAAGTTCTATATGCCAGAAGTTGTTGATAGTCCAGAAATTGTGGACTATCAGGGAATTGCTAATTTGGTGCAAGTTGCGGGCAGATATCTGCCGAAAGCTGACGAAAAAGTCATCTTTGACTTCACTAACCCATTTGCTGATTTGAAGGAAACCTGGGGTGCAGTGGATGATGTGGTGATGGGTGGAGTGAGTGCATGTGAAATTAGACTTATATCAGAGGGTGCTGCGTTCGCGGGAAATGTCTCAACTGCTAATTCTGGTGGTTTTGCGTCGGTGAGAACCAAAAACTTCGAGATTCCCCTCAACCTGACAGGTTACACTGGCGTGGAGTTGCGGGTCAAGGGGGATGGCAAGCGCTATAAATTTATTCTGCGCAGCGAGGGGAAATGGAATGGGATTGGTTTTAGCTATTCTTTCGATACGGAACCTAACCGCTGGATAACTGTGAGAATTCCCTTCGATGAATTTATTCCGGTGTTTCGCGCCAAAACTGTGCCCGATGCTAAACTGGAGCTTAGCAGCATTTACGCTTGCCAGTTGATGTTGAGTAAGTTTGAGTACGATGGCGGACTTAATCCCCATTTTACTCCTGGTGGTTTTGCTTTGCAAGTGGAATCGATTAAAGCCTATGGCGGTGCTGTTAAACCACAGTTTATTCAGATTAGTTCCGCCGGGGTGACTCGTCCGGGCCGACCTGGGATTAATCTAGAGGAAGAACCACCCGCTGTGAGAATGAACAATCAGTTGGGAGGAATTCTTACCTGGAAACTCCGGGGAGAAGATGCTATTCGCGCTAGTGGTATTCCCTATATGATTATCAGACCTTGTGCCCTGACGGAAAAGGAGGGTGGTAAAGCACTGATGCTTGACCAAGGGGATAATATTAAAGGTCAAATCAGTCGGGAAGATATCGCTGAACTCTGCTTGCAGGCGATCAGCCAACCCCAGGCATATAATGTTACCTTTGAGGTGAAGGAGACAGATGGCGCTGCTTTGGCAAACTGGCAGGAACTTTTTGCGAGTTTACAAGCGGATAAGTAGTAAGGTTTGCAGTAAGGACTTTAGTCCTTATCTCGTCAGGTTCGTAGTAAGGACTTTAGTCCTTATCTCCCTAACTCGCGGGAGAGGACTAAAGACCTCACTACGAACGGTATTTTCAAGTTAGAAGGATGATTGCAGATGTCGAAAGAAGCAATTGAAAAAGTTGTAGTTGCCTATTATAATAACATGGCAGCGATGAATGCAGCGGGCTGGATGGAAAGCTTTGCTGATGATGCTGTAATTTGTGACCCGGTTGACAAACCGCCGATGAATGCCCATGCAGATGGAGAGAAGTTCTTCGCGCTGTTGTCGAAATTTTACGATCGGCTGGAAGTATCGCCAGATAATATCTTTATCGCTGGAAATGGGGCGGCGGCTAAATGGACGATGCAGGCGATCGCTAAAAATGGCAGGGCTGCTAGCGCTGAGGGGATTACTGTTTTTGAAATGAATTCTGAAGGTAAGATTCAAAAGCTATCCTCTTATTGGGATGAAGCTGCAATGCTGGCACAATTGAAGGAATAACGATTGGGGGGCGATCGCCCCATCGCCCCTCTGTCAACAATTCCCAATATCACCAGGAGGCGATCGTGACAAAAGCTATAGAACTCGGCCAATCTTATACATTTTCTGATTACAGCAAGCTCAATTATTACAGGGAAGATATTTTCGCATATTTTGGATATAGTTTCCAATCAGAAGCGGTAACACTTCCTCAATCTCAAGGTCAGCTAGATAGATTAGAGAGTTTACGTCAGCGGATCGAAGAAAGTTTACCGCTGGTTACATTAGACAGCGAAGCAGCACGCCGAGAGTTTTTGATTGCACCAGTTTTAATGGATTTGATCCATTATACTCGCGTGAAAGTCAAGGTGAGTTATCCTTTAGCAGTAAACGACCAGTTAAAAGGTGCGTTAGATTACTATTTACAATCTCAGAATCATTTATTGGTGATAGAAGCGAAGGATGAAAATTTACAACGGGGGTTTACTCAATTGGGGGTTGAGTTAATTGCGATCGCCTTATCGATCGCCCAAGGTCAGCAACCAGAAAGTCAACGTCTCTATGGTGCGGTTTCCATTGGGAATATTTGGATTGGGAATATTTGGCAATTTGGATTTTTGGATCGGGAGAACAAACAGATTACCCAAGATTTGAACCTATATCGCGTGCCCAATGATTTGGAAGATTTAATGGGGATTTTGGTGGCGATCGTTAAGAAAGATGAAGGGTAGATTACATTTCACTTTTGCTGGTACCATATTCACCATCGGTTCGACTACGGGATTCTGTGAGATCGAGAAGGTTGAATATAGATAATATGATATAATTGAAGAAGCCCGGATTAAATAAATTGAGGCAGGAGCCTCAGAAGACCGTTCCCAGGTAGAACCTGGGAACGATAGAAGGATGTTGATTATATAGAAATATATGATATAATTGAAGAAGCCCAGATTAAATAAATTGAGGCAGGAGCCTCAGAAGACCGTTCCCAGGTAGAACCTGGGAACGAGAGAACTCCAGAAGAAATTGGTATTAATTTTCTAGGGACAAACTATGGAACCTTTGAAAACAGTTGAAAGCTATATTAGCGATCTGAGGGAAATTCGCGCCACGGGGGCCGCAGTTAAAGAGACTTCTTACTATAGGGCCTTAGAAAAACTGATGAATGAAATTGACGACTCCCTCAAACCCAAGGTTCGCTGTGTCATGCAGTTAAAAAATCAGGGGGCGGGGATGCCCGATGGTGGGTTGTTTAGCGCCCGTCAGTTTAAACGGAAGTCGTCAACTCCCACAGAACCAGAAAATCCCGAACGGGGTGTCATAGAAGTAAAAGGCACCGGAGATGATGCCTGGTTAGTTGCTGATAGCAAGCAGGTTTCTAAGTATTGGCAAAAATATCGTCAAGTATTAGTTACCAATTACCGGGATTTTGTCTTGGTGGGGCAGGATGCCAACGGGCAACCGGTTAAACTGGAAACCTATCGTTTGGCAGAAAGTGAGGAGGAGTTTTGGCAGAAGGCGAACAACCCGAGTAAGTTGGCCGCAGAACAAGCGGAACAATTTACCGAATATCTCAAACGGGTGATGTTGCAGTCGGCAGCGATCGCTACTCCCAAAGATGTTGCCTGGTTTCTCGCATCCTACGCTAAAGATGCCCGATCGCGCATCGACAAAACCGAACTACCGGCACTCAAACAGATCCGCCAAGCTTTAGAGGAAGCGTTGGGAGTTTCTTTTGAGGGGAAAAAGGGCGATGGCTTTTTTAAATCCGCCCTCATTCAAACCTTGTTCTACAGCATCTTTTCGGCCTGGGTGCTGTGGCACAAACAGAACAAACAGGGTAACTTCCAATGGCAGATGGCAGCTTGTAATTTACACGTTCCCACCATTAAAGCGCTGTTCGAGAAGGTGGCAACGCCGACAAATTTGGGCAAATTGGATTTAGTGGAGGTGTTGGACTGGACGGGAGATGCCCTCAACCGGGTAGATACCGAGGCGTTTTTCTCCCAGTTTGAGGAAGGGCGGGCGGTTCAATACTTTTACGAACCGTTTCTGGAGGCATTCGATCCGAAATTGCGCAAAGATTTAGGAGTTTGGTACACGCCACCGGAAGTTGTGGAGTATATGGTAGAACGGGTGGATGGGGTTTTGCGCGAAGAGTTGGAGATTTCCGACGGTTTGGCAGACCCAAACGTTTATATTCTCGATCCTTGTTGCGGCACTGGGGCCTATTTGGTGGAAGTTCTCAAGCGCATCGATGCCACTTTAGAGGAGAAGGGGTTGGGGGTATTGGTGGGTTCCCAACTGAAGGAGGCGGCCAAAAATCGGGTGTTTGGGTTTGAAATTTTGACCGCGCCCTTTGTAGTCGCTCATTTACAGTTGGGTTTGCTGTTGCAGAATTTGGGAGTACCCCTGTTGCCTTCCGAACGAGTGGGGGTTTATTTGACTAATGCTTTGACCGGTTGGGAACCGCCAACGGAGGAAGCAAAGGTGAGGTATAAGCAACTTTCGTTAAATTTTCCCGAACTGGGAGAGGAAAAGGATGCCGCTGATGAGGTGAAGCGCGGAAAACCGATTTTGGTGGTTTTGGGCAATCCTCCTTATAACGCTTATGCGGGAACTTCTCCAGCAGAGGAAGACGGTTTAGTTGATGTTTACAAGGAAGGGTTAATTGAGAAGTGGAAAATTAATACATTTAAATTAAATGACCTTTATGTGCGGTTTTTCCGCTTGGCAGAAAGATGTATTTCTGAGCAAACCGGTAAAGGTGTGGTTTCTTACATTTCTAATTTTTCTTATTTGGGGGGCTGTCTTATGTGGCAATGCGAGAACATTTTTTGAGGGAGTTCGATCAGTTGTGGTTTGATTGTTTGAACGGGGCCAGTCGGGAGACGGGGAAGTTAACCCCAGAGGGTAAACCGGATCCGAGCGTGTTTTCGACGGAATATAACCGGGAGGGAATCCGAGTGGGTACGGCGATCGCTTTGATGGTCAGAAAGGAACAACGCCAGGACAAACCTATGGTGCGGTTTCGGCATTTTTGGGGAGTCAATAAACCGAAGGATTTAGTTCAGAGTTTAAATGCCGATAGGTTTAATGATGCTTACGCTCAATGTAATCCCACCTTTAAAAATCGTTACTCGTTCCGATTTTCAGAAGTTGAAGAGTCTTATTATGAATGGCTAAAGTTAACGGAGTTTTGTGCGATCTCTCCTAGTAGTGGCTTAATGGAAAAGCGAGGAGGAGCATTGATTGATATTGATCGAGATGCTCTAGAACAACGGATGAGAGCTTATCTAGATCCCGAGTTAAGCTGGGATGATTACGCCGCATTGAATTATGGCTTAGTCAAGCTAAGAGCGAGTTTCCAGCCTAAAGTTGTGCGGCGAAAGGCGCTCCTACAAGGTCAATTCTTACCAGAACGCTTAGTTCGTTATGCCTTGCGTCCCTTTGAAGTCCGTTGGTGCTACTACACATCCGTAAGTGGGGTTTGGAATACACCTTGTCCTTCTCTTTGGAAGCAATGTTGGCCAGGAAATTCATTTTTGATGACCCGCCCCGCTGGAGTTGCGAGTCCTGAAGGTTGTCCATTTTTCTTCACTCGGCTGTTGGGAGACCAAGATTTTTTGCGGGGTCATGCCTATTATTTTCCGTTGCAACTGATGAATGGGGCACGGTTGCGCCCAAAAGAACAATTAAGTTTGCTGGATTTGTTGCCAGAAAAGCTAGAGGTGGATCGACCTTTTGCCAATCTCTCGGAGGCTGCCAGAAATTATTTAGCAGGTTTGGGGTTTCCTAATCCCGATGAAGATAGGGAAACATCTGGGCTGATTTGGATGCACTCCTTGGCGATCGGTTACTCTCCGGCCTACCTGGCAGAAAACGCCGACGGCATCCGTCAAGACTGGCCTCGCATCCCCCTACCAGACAACCGCGAAACCCTCGGAGCCTCGGCCCAACTCGGTGGCCAAATAGCCGCCCTCCTGAATACCGAAACCCCCACTGCTGGCATCACTTCGGGCAAAATTAGCCCCGAAATCCGTTCTCTGGCCGTTGTTTCCCGCGTCGGTGACGGCAACCTCAACCCCGATACGGAATTTGCCGTCACGGCCCGTTGGGGTTACGGTGGGAAAAACGGCATCACCATGCCGGGCAAGGGCAAAATCGCACAGCGCCCCTATAGTCCCGAGGAACGAAAAGCTATGGGAGAAGCAACTGGACAACTGGGGGAAGACACCCGAGACGTTTATCTCAACGATGTCGCTTACTGGCAAAATATCCCCGCCCGAGTCTGGGATTACACCATCGGCGGCTATCAGGTGATTAAAAAATGGTTGAGTTATCGCGAAGAAGATTTTTTAGGACGACCTCTGAAAGTTTCCGAAGTGCAGGAAGTAACGAATATGGCCCGACGTATTGGGGCGATTTTGTTACTGGAACCGGAGTTAGATGCTAACTATGAGGCAGTCAAGCGATCGCCTTACCAGTGGAAGTCGTAAATTGGTAATGGGTAATGGGCAAATTGATGTACCACCCCAATTCAAGATATAATAGACAGGAGAAAACTAAATTGGGACTTAACTTTATGTTGCGCACCGGCTGTATTGACAGGAAACCGCTTAGAGTGGCTTGAGGAAACTCCAGAAACGAGCGATCGCCCTTTGGAGGTTCATGTTACAATTTTACCAATCCCATCCAGGTAGAGAGACAGTCTCTCGCGGTCAGAAAATGGCAGAAGCTTTAGAAAAACTTGCTGCCCTCAATACTTTCGCGGGAGTGGATCCAGTGGCATGGCAGCGCGACATACGTCAAGACCGATCCCTTCCCCATGTTAAAAGATAAGCGGAGCAATTAGATGCCATCGACGATCCCGAACTCGCCCGCAGAATCAAGAAAATGCTGGTGCTAGAGTTGGTGTCGGGAATGTTAGACGATCTCAGCCCAGAACAAATGGAAATTTTTGACGCTGCCGTAGAAGGGAGATGGTAAAATGAGTTATCTGCTGGCGAGCCAACTTGTCAAATGTAGGCATTTATACTAAAAAAGAATCGTCAACAACCAATATCATCCCCGAATTGTGCAATGGCAATCATCCTACTTTGCTAATTTTCCAAGTAGCAGGCTATAATGAAAGGGAATATATAACGACGGCTCCAGATTTAGAGTTACGAGCGCAAATGGGAGGAATTTATGATTCAAGTCTCTACAGCAAAAGATGCAGCACTATCTCGGATATCGGCTATAGTCGAGGAATTAATCAAAACCAATACTCTCTATCAGGAAGAACTAGACAAAAACGAACTAATGCAAATTTTTTCGGACCTGCTAGACCGGGTAGTGGATCCAGAAGAGATTATCTCTTTGGATGGCGATCGACTGACAAAAAGGGTCAAGGGAATAATGGCGGTTGAATTGTTATCTGGGATGTTAGACGATTTAACTCCAGAGCAAATCGAGATGTTTGACGCTGCTGTGGAAGGGAGATAGTCAGGATGAGTTATCTGTTAGATACCAACATCATAAGTAACATAGTCAAAAAGAATGAAATAGTTAAAGCAAAATTTTGGGAGTTAAAGTTTCGAGAAGAAAAATTTTTTATCAGTGTAATTAGCTACTACGAGGTAAAAAGAGGACTTTTATATGCCAGTGCTACCCGGCAGATATCAAACTTTAACGGGTTTTGCCAAGAGGTAACAGTTCTGTTCTTGGACGATCTAGAAATTATGGAACGCGCCGCATCAATTCACGCGGATTTAAGAGGTAAGGGAACCCCGCTAGAGGATTCAGATATTTTGATCGCGGCAACGGCGATCGCCCGGGACTTGATTCTGGTTTCTCACGATTCCGATATGCTGAGTGTTCCGGGTCTGAAGTTAGAAGACTGGCTCTCGACGGAAGGGTGAAGCGATCGCCTCGATTACAGGCTAGAATTAAAAAGGGGACTAGACAATTATGACTGTCAACTAGACAAGGAGAAGATTATGACCCAAGTTTATATGGCCAAGGATACAGTCATTAGTCGGATCTCGGGGATAGTCGATAAGTTGATGCAAGGCGAGGATCTATTCCGGGAGCGATTAGATAAAAACGAAGTAATGCAAATTTTCTCAAGTCTGTTAGAACGGGTTTCTCCAGAAAAACTGCTCTCTCTAGACGATAGCGAACTGACAGCAAGAGTGGATAGGGTAATGGTGAGAGAGGCTGTTGCTGGAACCTTAAACCAGCTCACGCCAGAGCAAATGAAAATATTCGATGCAGCAGTAGAAGGAAGATAGTTCGCGACATGAGTTACCTGCTCGATACAAATATAGTCACGGCGATTTTGAAGAAAAATCAAAAAATCCACCAAAAATTGGGAGAGCTGGATATTCTAGGAGAAAAAGTCTGCCTGCCAGGAATGACTTACTATGAGGTGAAAAGAGGCTTGATTGCTGCCAATGCTACTAGGCAGCTATATGACTTGAATGAATTGTGCAAAAAGTATCAAGTTCTGCCAAGCGACTTAGATATTTTAGAGAGAGCGACAGAAATCCATGCGGATTTAAAGCGTAGGGAGACACCGATAGGAGATGCAGATATTTCGATCGCGGCAACGGCGATCGCCCGGGACTTGATTCTGGTTTCTCACGATTCCGATATGCTGAGGGTTCCGGGTCTGAGGTTAGAGGACTGGCTATCGACAGAAGGGTGAGGCGATCGCTTTTTTCTCAGGTATCGCCCACCCTACTTAGCTGAATTACTCCTGAAGGATATCTTCAATTATTTGGCCAATTGTCAATTGTCAATTGTCAATATCAGTCCAGAAAATACCAGAGGCATCGCGACCTGTTTGGTAGATATCCTGGATGACAGGTCCGAAATATCCCCCCGTTATCAGGACATTCAGTCCCCACAGCAGCAGTGGGATGGCGCAAACAGTCCCGATAAAAACTAAATATTTACGACTGTTATTTGTCATCCCCCTAACTCCGGTACGGGGAAAATAATGCCGCTTAACATCAGCCAGACTACCGCAAAGGTGAGCAGAATGTTGAATGTTTGCCCGACGATATATAGCACCATTGGTTTGCCGCCGTGCATTTGCTCTCGCAACTCCCGAAAGTTGGACTCTAGTCCGATGGATAAGAAGGCCATGCAGAATAACCAACCACGGTAGTTCTTGGTTTGACTGAGCAAGTCTTTGACTGTGTCCATACCCATCATGGGGATGAAAATAAAGGATGCTAGCAGGGATGCGGCGACAAAACCTAAAATGAATTTGGGAAATCTTACCCATAATTCTCCCAGTTTGGGGGTCTCGGAGTTGCGATCGCCCTCCACAAACCAGATCCAGTATAGGGCGATCGCGAAAGCTATGACGCCGATCAGCATATTTTGAATTATCTTCACTAGGGCGGCTGCTTTACCTGCTACTTCTCCTATTGTTTCACCTGCTGCTACTACTGCGCCGGTGGCATCAATTGTTCCGCCCAACCACGCGCCTCCGATCAATTCGTCCATGCCTATAGCCTTGACAAATAAGGGCATGGCTATCATCATCATCACAGTAAAGATTAGGGTCATGCCGACTGCCAGGGTGAGTTCGTATTTCTTCGCCCGACATGCTGCGGCTGCGGCGATCGCAGCGGAGACGCCGCAGACCGATGTTGCTGTCGCCACTACTATTACTAATGTTTTCTGCTGCATCTTCAGGAAACGGGTGCCGAAGACGTATATGAACAGAATTACAATGGGCGTGACTGCCCAGGCGATCGCCAGACCGTAGGGACCGAATTCCAAGATGCGGCTAAAGAGAATTTCTGCTCCCAGAATCACCAAGCCTGTCTTAATGTAATATTCCGTTTGCACCGCTGGCAATAGCCATCGGGGCGTCCCCAGGGTATTGCCGATCGTCAGTCCGATCGCTAATGCCCAGAAAGCGTAGCCCAGGTTAATAGCTTTAGCGGTCTGGGAATTGCCCAGCATATAGGCGACTGCTGCTAAGATAAAGATAACCAGGAAGCCGGGCAGCATCTCTATGCCTTTTCGCCCCTGCATGATGATATTGCCCAGGGTAAAGATAATTCCCAGTCCGATCGCCAGCAGCAGTAGCCCTGGGATCAGATCCAATGGCAGCGCGGTCCTTGAATGGTCCGTTCAGAGTTCCCCAATGCCGCCATTTGAATGTTACATTTGGCGGCCCGGCAAGCACTTCTGTTATTTCCCAGAGAAAGCCATTAGGAAAGGCCGTGTGGAAGATTTTCTCAGCTGAGTCAAAGGTTTCCTCTGAGGAACGATAATGTTCCGTATCGCCGAGAAATACGTTATAGGTTCCGACCTCTGCAATCTCTTCAGCTGTGTAAGGTCGTCCCCCGTTGGTACTCATGCGAAACTTATCGGTGACAATGGATATCCATTGTTGGGGGTTGGCTTTGTGAGATGCTTCCATTTCAAAGGTTCTCACCAAGTTTTGGGCGATCGCCTCCAATGAACCTTCCGGATGATGGAACTGACTCTCTTCCTTGAGGAATTTATCCGTGTGGCCATAATCCGGCTGTTCGCCATTTCGCCATTCTACTCCAGCATCATTGGCAATGACGGTATTTCTGTTTTGCGAGGCAATTCTGTAGTATCAGTATTACTCATCTTCAACCCTTGTGTAGTACCAACGAATCAACATATCATAACTTGCGCTCTCTGTGCTGTTAAGATAGATAAGTACAGAAAACTTAACAAAAGTTATAATTAGGAGATCGCAATTGCAGGTAAGCTGCGAAAGGAAGGGTAAACTAAAAAAAGGCAATGGTTCGTTGGAAGCGCCGTGAGTTCTTATTAGGAATTAGCCAGTCGGCCCTGGCCCTGCTAATGGCAGGCCGGGCAGAAAAACTGGCGATCGCCTAAGGCACAAAACCAACTTCGGTGCTGGTGCTGGGTGATGGTCTTTCCGGTTTATATACGGCTTGGCTGTTGGAAGCTGCGGGGGTTTCGGTAACGGTATTGGAGGCACGCGATCGGGTGGGGGATCGAGTTTATACTTTAGAAGACCTACCAGGGAAACCGGAAGCTGGAGGTCAAGGTTTCAGCGAGAAATACAAGCGCCTGTTAACCCTGGCACAGATCCTGGGAGTACAGACTGAACCGGTGAAACCAGATCGGGAATTATTACTTAATGTTAAGGGGGAATCTATGTTACCCCCAGACTGGAAAAATGCAGCGGTCAATCAATTAACAGAAAGGGAACGCAGTATCATGCCACTGGGCTTGATGAGACATTATCTGCGTCCGGATAATCCCTTGAAGGATGCTAAAGCCTGGACATCGCCGCAATATTTTAACCTGGACATTTCCCTAGAAAAATATCTGCGGACCAAAGGGGCATCGCCAGAAGCCCTGCGGCTGATGAATGTTTATCCTTTCTCAGGAATGACCAGCGATCGCAAATTCCTAATCAAAACCCCATGCATATTAAAGGCGGTAACAGTTACTTGCCCCAACAGATGGCCAACGCATTGAAATCTCCCGTACAAAGGAATAAAATAGTGGAGGCTATTCGCAGCCGCGAAAGGGGAGTGGAAGTCTACTGTACTGATGGTTCCCAATATCAGGCGGATTATGCTGTCTGTACTCTACCTTTTTCCGTGTTGCGTCAGGTCCAAATCGATCCTCCTTTTTCAGGGGAACAGGCAGAGGCGGTACGAGAATTGCCCTATACAATGGTAACTCAGGTGCATCTGAAAGTGCGTCGTCCTTTCTGGGAAGAGGATGGCTACCCCATCAGGATGTGGACCGACTCGGTGCTAGAATTAATGTTTCCCCAACAGGATGGTAATGGGCAAGTACAAAGTCTGGTTTGCTGGGCAAATGGAGACAGTGCGAAAAAATTGGATGCCATGTCTTGACGAGAATTAAACCAATTTGTGATGGCAGAACTTAAGCGCCTGCGCCCGGCGACAGAGGGTAACATAGAAATAGCCCGGGTGGTTTCCTGGGGAGGCGATCGCTATGCCCGAGGGGCTTATGCTTATTTTGCCCCCGGACAAATCAGCTCAGCCAGTTTCGGGATAAGATGGCTAAACCCTGGCAGCGCATTCACTTTGCCGGAGAACATACGGCGAGCGCCTCTCCGGGCATGGAATCAGCATTAGAATCAGCAGAACGAGTTGTGGGGGAGATTTTGGCAGATAAGAGTAAAGTTATGCAATAATGATCTGACTAATCATTTCTAAGACTTATGACGAACAAGCTGAAACCAAACTGGACGGGTGATGACTTGCTCTCGCGATTTGTGAACCTGTTAATCCAGACAAAACCTATCTACCAGGTGATGAAACGCCAAGCTAGGCAGGTGATGATTAAAACTGCCGAAAAAAATGGTGTCCCTTGGCGGCAAACCTACCAGGAGTTAGAGGCATCAGGTGCGAAGGGACTGCTTTCCGATATTACCAACCCGAACGTTCGGTATCCAGACTATTATCGAAAGCCATTCCACGCTTATGAAGAGGGGGATCTATGTTGGCAAGCTGCCTTTGAAGCTATCCCTGCTACCCAGGCGATGGCTTTGAGAGTTGGGCCACAAGAAAATTTCACCGGAGAAAAGGCCCACCATCGCATGCTAGATACTTTTCATCAAGTATTAGACGAGTACAGCCCATCGTTAGTAAAAGATGTGTTGGACATGGGCTGTTCGGTGGGAATGTCAACTGTCCCGCTTCACCGCTATTACTGCCAGCGACAAAAAACGAAAGTGAGGACGGTGGGTTTAGACTTGTCCCCTTATATGCTAGCTGTCGCCAAAACTGTAGATGTCAACGGCGATATTTCCGAGTGGATACACGCTAACGCAGAAAAGACCGGTTTACCAGAAAATTCGTTTGACGTAGTAACGCTAAAATTGGTACTTCACCACCTACCGCGCCATGCAACTCGGAATGTTTTCCAAGAAGCGCTCCGGGTTTTGCGCCCCGGTGGCTGTTTGGCAATTTTCGACCAAGATCCGCGATCGCCCGTACTTCAAAATCTGCCGCCAGCACTGTTTGTGCTGCTAAAAAGTACCGAACCTTGGCTTGATGACTACCACACTTTTGACGTAGAGGCGGCGATGCAGGAGGTAGGTTTCCAGTACAAAACCACCGTAGCAAGCGACCCCCGTCATCGCACGATCGTTGGCATTAAGCCTAATTGACGGGTGCGGTCATGCAGACCGTTGCATTGGTAGGGTGGGCACCTTCGATATATCCACCAAAGCTGTCCGGTGGGGAGCGCTACTCGCACTACCCCACCGGACAGCTCGCGGTAATCGCACAAAAGAGTGGATATATCGACCCACCATTCGCGGGTTTGGGCAACAACAACCAACTGACCCATGACCACACCCGCAGGGGTTGACAAGGTAGGGAGGCTGTGAGTAGAATAGACTGGGTTAGGGCAGATCAACTCATCTTCTGGTTGGTTGCGATGCGTGCGGCAAACTTTGTTAAAGTGGGACAAGTCCGATCGATCAGATAAATTTCAAATGAGACAGTTTCCCTCAAAGCAACTATTTGATTGATGCAATGACAACACAAACAAGACTAACTAGGAAGTATACTTGGATCGCCCTGTTAAGTGGCTTCTTCATGAGGTTAGGTAGCATAACAGCGATCGCCTATACTAGCAACCCACCTCCCACCCAAGCAGCAGCTAGAAGCTACAGCACCGAAATTACGACTACGGGTAGCCTGAAAGGGGTTGATGAAACGGACATTTACTTTCCCATTGCCGAGAACAAAACCACCACTTTTCCTATCGTTCTGATGCTACAGGGGGCATTGGTTGACAAGAGAGATACTTAAACTTTGCCACCTTAGTAGCCCGCTATGGCTTCATAACGCGAGATTGGGAATGCTATGTGGGGATGTTTGGCATTGCCGGTGCAGAGGTAAAACCCAATCTCCTCTCTTTTTTATGGTATAGTAGTGGTTCCTATCATCAATTTAACCAAGGTCCCCAACCAGGATAACCCTCGATCGCAGGTTGGCAAGTTTCTGACTGGGAGCGAGAGATTGACAGTCTGTTGAGTGCAGGGGCTAAAGAACTTGATGAAAGCAAGCGTCGGGAGATATACGGAAGATTTCAGCAAGTTGTTGCCGAACAGGTGCCAGTGTTTTTCCTGGTCAGTTTCCTCCAGTTGCAGGCAGTGCGCGATCGGGTACAGAATAGAGAATTTTATCCTTATGGAGGAGGACCGTTATGGAAAATTGACGAGCTGAGAATTGCCCCAAAGTGATATACTACCTATAAGGATCGCTCTTGAGTATGCTTGACAAGTAGAGGATAATGTGTGCTATAAGATAGGAGATGACAAGATGACCGAAAACACTAAGCATCAACAGCACCACCCAAGACTCGGAATAGAAGTGCTGTCCGGTTGCAATCTCGCCCACCTGACAGACTCACAGGTACGGGAACTGAAGGAATCCCTTTACACGGCGTTGTCGTAGTCAGACAGCAACATCTGACGGCATCGCAGTTAGAAGAATTTGCCAGACAGACATTTGGCGATCTAATGTTTGGGGGCAAGTCTTTCACATTAGATCCCGATATCAGTCCAGACTTACAAAGCAGATATGTGGCTATATTGGGAAATCCCAAGGGATTTACTTCCGAACCAGTGGGAAAGATTGCTTGGCAATGGCATAATGATAAGGATGGCGTCCCGCGCACGGAGGGACTGGAGATGAATGCACTTTATGTGGTGATGCTCTATGGGGTGGAAATACCTCCCGAAGGAATAGATGGGCAGCCCCATACTACTGAGTTCCTCGACATGATAGAAGGGTACAATAACCTCGATCGCTCTCATCAGCAGCAACTAGAGCAGATGTCGATGTATCATACACCACCAGTATTCTCTAAGCAGCCTTCGGAGGTCGTTCTTCCCAAGAAAGTGCATCCAATAGTGTCCACTCACAGGGTCACTGTTAAAAAAGGATTATATCTAGGCTTCCACACAGCAATTCCTGTCGGCATGGAGGATAAACCAGAGACGGCAAAACTGTTTTGGCAGGAACTGTTTCAAACTGCGTGTACCCGCACGCCAGTTTATTCCCATGTTTGGCATCCAGGAGATATTTTATTTTGGGACAACTCGCAAGTGATGCACCGAGGGACTCCCTATGATGCAAGCAAGTATAAGCGGATTGCACTGCGCTTAGGAGTCGTGGACAACTCATGCCTTTGAATTTCAACACCGCTACCGAGGGAAATCCGATGAAAGCTGTGGTTCTATCTCTACGCATCCTAGTTCCCTTGGCCTTATCTTGTCTGTTAATTTTCACAGGCGGTTGCAGCCTGATGAAGTTTACAACCGAGGGGAATCAGGGCGAGCAATTAGTATTAGTCATGCCCAGCGATCCCAGCACTTTTAACTTACCCGTCAATAAAACGCCCTACAGTCCTTTTCTTTACATCTACGAAGGATTAGTGGCTAAAAATGGCATCACCGCCGAGTTGGAACCCGCACTGGCTGAGTCCTGGGTGTTTAGTGACGATCGGGGAAGAATTACTTTTACCCTGCGGTCGGGGCTAAAATGGTCAGATGGAGAACCTCTCACCGCAGATGATGTAGTCTTTACCTTTCAGGAGATTTATCTAAATCCCAAAATTCCCACTATATATCGAGATTTTCTGCGCATTGGCAGTACTTTCCCAACGGTGCGGAAACTAGACGATCGCCGAGTTGAGTTTATCTTACCCGAACCCTTTGCCCCCTTTGTCAGATACATCAGAATAATGGCAATTATGCCCGCTCATGCTTTGCGGGACTCCGTGCGATCGCTCGATAGTCAAGGAAATCCTCAATTTATTTCTATGTGGGGAACGGACACAGATCCCCAAAACATTATTAGCAACGGTCCCTACCGCCTCATCAGCTACAGACCAGGAGAACGGGTGGTCTTGGAACGGAACCCCTATTACTGGCGAAAAGACGATCGGGGAAATCCGATGCCCTACATCGATCGCTTAGTATTACAAATTATTGCATCCACGGACAACCAATTACTCAGATTTCGCTCTGGGGAACTTGATACCCTGGAGGTGACGTCAAAGGAATTTGAGTTACTGAAGCGAGAGGAAAAGCGCGGCAAATATACCATTTACAACGGCGGCCCGAGTCCTGGCATTCGCTTTGTCGGTTTCAATCTCAATCAAGCCCGCAATGCTAAAGGTAAACCCTTTGTAGACCCCATCAAGTCTCGCTGGTTCAATAGCTTAGCCTTCAGACAAGCAGTCGCCTATGCCATCAATCGCTCCAGAATAAAAAACAATATTTATCGGGGACTGGGTCAATTACAAAATTCGCCCCTGGCAGAGCAAAGTCCTTATTATCTGTCTCCCTCTTCAGGGTTAAAGGTCTACAACTACGACCCCCAGAAGGCAAAGAAAATATTGCTAGAAGCAGGTTTTCAGTACAATAAGGAAAAGGAGCTTCTGGACTGGGATGGAAATCGGGTACAATTTACTCTCCTGGTAAAATCTTCCGAGAAGGCTCGGATCGATACGGCGGTTCATATCCAACAAGACTTGGGCATCAAAGCGGATTTACAGGTACTCAACTTCAATGTTATCCTCAAAAAGCTGTTGGTAAGTCGAGATTGGGAATGTTATGTGGGTTCCTTTGCCGTTTCTGGTGCCGATATTGAACCTAACCTGCTATCCTTGTTCTGGTCGAGTAGGGGCTCCTTTCATCAATTTAACCAAGGTCCGCAACCGGGACAACCCCTGATCGAAGGTTGGCAGGTTTCTGACTGGGAACGAGAGATAGACAGTCTGTTCGCGGCGGGAGCAGCCGAACTGGATGAGACAAGCGCCAGCAGATTTACAGCAGATTTCAGCAAATAGTCGCCGAACAGTTACCCGTGTTTTTCCTGGTGAATCAACTAGATATGCAGGCGGTGCGCGATCGGGTACAGAATATTAAATTTTCAGCAAATAGCGGACCATTCTGGAACATTGAGGAGTTGAGCATTGCCCCAAATTGACATCGGGACTACAATCAGGTAAACATGCTATCATCAGGAAAACCAATAGCAAGAGGGAACAGAGGAAACATGAACGATCGACCGGCATTAATATTTTAAGCTAACCGCAATTGCCCCTATGCTCAAAGGAGTTGGATCGCGCTGTGAGAGCTGCAAGTTGATTTTACCTACAAGAACATTGAATTAGGTAAAGACAATAAAACCGACTGGTTTCATCAACTCAACCCGAATGGCACCGTACCTGTAATTCAGCATGGCGAAACAGTAGTCTATGAATCACTGGTAATCAACGAATACCTCCAGGAAGTATTTGGCAGCGATCGGATGAAGCTTTACCCACAAAACCAGGGTTGAGAGCCTATGCCAGAATCCTGATTTCCCGCTGCGATTGAATTTCCCTCTTGCAAAAGTTGTTGCACAGCAGTGGCGGTTTGATAATGAGAGTTGATGGCTAACCAGTTCCAATCTTGTTTCGTTGGCATTGCTACCTCCTTTTTTTTCTATGATCAGCCAAGATATTCTCTTTGTAGGCGATCGCCCCAGATGCAGGTACCGGTGGTAACTTAGGGCCTTGGCGAACCTGTACCCAGATCGCGATCGCACCCTCATAGGGTGACGGCAAGATCGGCTATCATTATCAGTGCGCCCGATGGGCTTTATATTAAGATAATGCAATCACGATTTCCGTAGGCCTAGGAATCACTTACGGAAATCAAACAGTTCTCAACTACCGGTAGGGTCTGACAGTGGGCACGGCCCACCCTACCTATTGAACTGGTGGGCAATGGCCACTACCTATTGAATGACAGTGGGCACGGTCCACCCTTTGAATGACAGTGGGCACGGTCCACCCTACCTATTGAATGACAGTGGGCACGGTCCACAGCAATCACATTCTCAACTAGGACAACGGAGAAGAATATATGAAATTGGCTTACTGGATGTATGCAGGTCCGGCCCACATTGGCACCCTCCGCATAGCCAGTTCCTTCCAGAACGTCCACGCGATCATGCACGCCCCCCTCGGGGATGACTACTTCAACGTCATGCGTTCCATGCTAGAGCGGGAGCGGGACTACACGCCGGTGACTGCTAGCATCGTGGACCGCAACGTTCTGGCCCGAGGTTCTCAAGAAAAGGTGGTAGACAACATCGTCCGCAAGGATCGAGAGGAGAACCCGGATCTGATCGTGCTTACCCCCACCTGCACCTCCAGCATCCTGCAAGAAGACCTGGAAAATTTTGTCTCACGGGCCCAGATGGATGCCCAGGGTGATGTCATGCTAGCGGACGTGAACCACTATCGGGTGAACGAACTGCAAGCAGCAGACAGCACCCTAGATCAAATTGTCAAGTTCTACATCCAGAAGGCGAAAAAGAAAGGGGAACTGCCAGCAGGCAAAACGGAAAAACCCTCTGTTAACATCATCGGCATTTCTACCCTAGGTTTTCACAATCAGCATGACTGCATAGAACTGAAACGCCTGATGGCCGACTTGGGCATTGAAGTGAACGAGGTGATTCCCGAAGGGGCCTCAGTTCACAACCTGAAGAACCTGCCTCGCGCTTGGTTTAACCTAGCGCCTTATCGGGAAATTGGCCTGATGACAGCCCGTTATCTGGAACAAGAGTTGGGCATGCCCTATGTGGATATCGCGCCGATGGGTGTGGTAGAAACGGCCCGTTGCCTCCGCAAGATTCAACGGGTAATCAATGCCCAAGGTGCTAATGTGGATTATGAAGAGTATATCGACAATCAGACTCGGTTCGTTTCCCAAGCAGCCTGGTTCTCCCGTTCCATTGACTGTCAGAACTTGACAGGTAAAAAGGTGGTAGTGTTCGGTGACAATACTCACGCTGCTGCCATGACCAAAATTCTGGCGCGGGAAATGGGAATACATGTGGTTTGGGCCGGAACTTACTGCAAGTACGATGCTGATTGGTTCCGAGAACAGGTGAGCGAATATTGTGATGAGGTGCTGATTAGCGATGATAATGGAGAAATCGGGGATGCGATCGCCCGGGTCGAGCCCTCGGCCATTTTCGGAACCCAAATGGAACGGCATGTAGGCAAACGCTTGAACATTCCCTGCGGCGTAATAGCCGCCCCCATTCACATCCAGAATTTCCCGATCGGTTACAAACCATTTCTGGGTTATGAAGGCACGAACCAAGTTGCAGATTTGGTGTACAATTCCTTCACCTTGGGCATGGAAGACCATCTGTTAGAAATCTTTGGCGGTCACGACACCAAGGAAGTAATTCACAAAGGCATTTCTGCTGATTCTGACCTAAACTGGACTAAAGATGCCCGGGCAGAACTGAATAAAGTACCAGGTTTTGTTCGCGGTAAGGTCAAGCGGAATACCGAGAAATTCGCACGCGATCGGGGCCTAGATGAAATCACCATTGAAGTCATGTACGCCGCTAAAGAAGCTGTAGGCGCGTAGGTTTCCCCGGGCCTTCACCGTTCGTAGTAAGCACTTGAGTGCTTCCGTTCGTAGTAAGCACTTGAGTGCTTCCGTTCGTAGTAAGCACTTGAGTGCTATCGTATCGCACTACCCAGCGCATCCCGTAGAGGAGAGCAGACAGGGAAGCAAAAGTGAGATGCTATGATTAGATTGATTGACATGCTCCCTCACTACGAGGTCAATACTTCAAGGTTTTGCATGGCGGCAGGTACATTTGTCATTGCGATTTTACGCCCTGCGGGCGGGGGGGGTACAAATTTCCCAGCCGGAGTCCTTAACGGAGAAATATTGCCTCTACTCACTACTATTTAAGTGTTTTCTTGGAAGTTCAGACAAAAATTCTCTAATTGATGAAGTAAAGGTATAAATATCGGTGGCTGTGGCAAAATCTCCAATTTCTATCAATGCCGGTTCGCCCTCATTTACAGCTTGTTCGCTATTTAATTAGTACAATAACAGCATTTAGTAAACCAGTTCTTAAACGTATTTGTTCCCATCA
>JACOMV010000012.1 GCA_014324065.1 Hormoscilla sp. SP12CHS1
TACCAAAGTTGCTAGCTTATGAGACCAGCCAGGCTTTCACTGGTTACAGTTTATACCTGAACGAATCGCACGACTTGGGTGATATTCTATTTATACACCCTTGTCAAGTGACATCGCCGGATAAAACACATGGCTGCACCGAGCTACCGGTCCTACGGGATCGGCAGTCGGGGTCAGGCGGACGATCTGACAGTAGCAGGATCGGCGGGACGGACAACATAGGCAAGGTGCATCGGATAGCCCCAAGCAGCATAAATTGCATCAACACATCTGATTGCGGTTTCTCGCTTCTTGAAAGAGCGCAGCACTTGCTGATTTCCGTTAGCGTAGAGAATGCGAACTTGCCAATTCATAGTAGCACAGATGGATTAAACCTGATGATCGACCATTATAATCCCTTGACAAAAGCTTTGCATTCAGTGCAACAAGGAATTGGAACGTTCCGGCGCACTCCTCGGGAGCATATCAGTTGTTAGTTGTCAGTTGTTAGTTGTTAGTTGCTAATAGTTAGTTGTTGTTAGTTATTATCTTGTCATGTAAAATGTAATTAAGAATGATAATATCAAATATTTATTTACCAACTTGACATGCTCCCGATCGCCTATAATAGTTGTACTCAGTCAGGGAATGAGGACAAAAGCATCAGTAATTATCCGCCAAATAACCCGGAAGGGAAGCGAAAGATACGAAATTATACTCAAACATCTGCCAGAGAATTGTTTTTACATAGGAGTCAAAACTCAGTATTATGTATGATTGCATTATCGTCGGTGCTGGACCAGCCGGTGGAACAGCAGCCTATCATTTGGCAAAGCGGGGACGATCGGTATTAATCCTGGAAAAAGAAACACTGCCTCGGTATAAACCCTGTAGCGGCGGGGTGTCACCCGCGATCGGCCAATGGTTTGAATTTGACTTTGAACCTGCGATTTCCCTGAAAGTAGACCAAATTCGTTACAGCTGGCAGATGTCCGATGCGGTAGAAGTGAGTCTAAGAGCAGAACCAATGTGGATGGTACAGCGAGACAAATTCGACCATTTTCTGATCGAGCAAGCTCAGCAGCAGGGAGCCGAACTGCAAGACAATGCAGAAGTTACTGGCATCAAATTTTCCCATGACAGATGGCAAGTCAGTACCAGCAAGGAACCAGTTGTGGAACTAGCTGCGTTCGTGATTGCCGCTGACGGTGCCAAAGGTCCAATGGCCAAATGGCTAGGCCTCTTCGGTGGTAAACGGCGTATGTCTGCCGTCTTGGAGGTAAAAGCACAGAACCCCCCAGACAGCCCCGAGATGCATTTTGAATTTGGGGGCAAAAAAATCAAAAATGGTTTTATTTGGAATTTCCCCCATACAGGGGGCAACTCCATCAGCGTCGCTACCTTTGTCGGTGGCGAACCCAAAGACTTGCAGTCTGTTCTGACTGAATACGCCCAGACAGTTGGTATCGATATTAGCAATAGTCAGCGGTACGAACACCCTCTGCTTTTGTGGGATGGCGATCGCCAGCTGCACGCCCAAAATGCAGTTGTGGCTGGGGAAGCGGCCAGGATCGCCGATCCCCTGATGGGTGAAGGCATTCGCCCCTCGATCTTTAGTGGCATGAAAGCAGCAGAGGCGATCGATCTCGCCCTGGCAGGTGACGGTAACGCCTTAGAGAAATACACTCAGGTAATGTCGGCAGAATGGGGAGCAGATCTGAAGATGGCCGGGCGCATAGCTGGGGCCTTTTACCGATTTCCTGGTGTCGGCTACAAAATAATCAAGCAACCCGTTGCTACCCAGGTGATGAGCAAAATCCTCTGCGGACAACTCAGTTACGCAGAGGTTGCAAGTACGGCGATCGAGCGTTTGAGCGGCAGTTTGATACCCGGCAAAAAAAGTCGTTCGTAGTCAGCACTTTAGTGCTTTTCTCCGTTCGTAGTCAGCACTTTAGTGCTTTTCTCTCGTGACCAGGGAGACCCCAATACTTCTCGGTTAACAACTTGTCATTGCGAGGGGAGCTAGCAAACCAAGATTTTCAGGATCTCCGCCCCCCCTCAGCAATCTCACCGACGACGCAGGAGAACTCTCGATCTCATAGAGGGCGAGGGGATTGCTGAGGGGGGTCAATTCATAAAGCATAAATTAATCGCCAAAATTGCTAACAATTCCCTAATGCCGAAGCATCGCTCAAGGCCACAAATCCACCCGTAATCGAGGTAGGTGCGCGTCCCTCCCGGACAAATGCTTCTCCCTCTTCAATCTGTTGCCTAATTTCATCCATATGGTCGATACGGATACGCCAAAGCTGCATACAGGTCAGCTAGAGTTATTTGGGTATTGGGAAACTATTTCGTCAGGGCAAAGACCCATCCGTTCGTGCCAGATGACCATATCCTGCCAACGAATTTGTCGATGTCCGGCAATGCGGGGTTTGCCGCCGCAGCGTGATGAGAGATATGTTCCTTAATTACTGATTCCATTTCCTTTGCTAATAGGCGATCGACATCTATCCTATTCTAACTTAAAAGCAGTAATGGTAGGCGATCGCAAGAATACTTTTCTCAACTCACGCCCTCCGATCGCGATCGGGTGCATCCCACTGCAAGCAAATTGAAAATCGAGAATCGAGCAATTGTTAATCGAGAATTGAAATAGGGGCTATTTTCCATTCTACAACCGCGCTACTCGCACTGCGTATATCCCATTCTCAATTCTCAATTCGCATGATTTAATGCCAAAATGCATTGAGATGCTCCCGAGAAATGTCTTGTTTCCCCCAGAGAGTTTGAACCGCTCAAAGTAGTGGTGGTTGTTAATCTGAGACCACTAAGAAATCGGCAGCCGATAGGTTCCGGGCTATAAGTAATTGTGCAAAATTATTTTTATATTTGTGCTTTAGGCGATCTTGCAGGAAAATTATGGCTGAAATTTCTATCCCATAAGGCTTTCATGGATTGAACTTCTCGGAAATTGACGACTGGGTAAAATATAAAAATAATTTTGCATATGTACTTAGTATTCCTCAAAAGCGCTACATTCTCGCCTTCTATCTGAATCAAGGTATTTTCATTCACTTGTAATACCCTCAGACTCCTGACAGTCTCTGGAGTCAGACCGCGAATACCCAGCACGTCAGTTCCTTGCTGGAAGTCCCGGACTACATTAACCTGCTCGGGGAGTTCGCCATCAACAATTCAAAAACCGTCAGCCCCTGCTCCGCCATGCAGCACAGCCCGACCACGGCCTACAAACAACTGGTCAGCCCCCGGGCCTCCTATCAGCCTGTCGTTGCTAAGTAGTTAGACAAAATTAATTACACATCGCATGGGCGCCAGAACGCTGGAAACGCTTGTAACGCAGGGACTGCTGCTCCCGCAATCTCATGCAATTAATTTTGTCCTATTACTTACCTGCTAAAAGCACATCGTTTCCCTCCCGACCGAATAACCAGTTGCTTCCTCCACCAGATGCAGCATTCAAAGTTTCATCCCCTGCTCCACCCATCAGCGTGTCTCCGGTGGTTGCTATGAGTTCTGACCCTTCGTTGGATTCAGGCTCGAACTCCACTACCGCCATCCGGGATATTTCCCCACCCAGTGGGACAGCATCAGATACTTTATAGGAATCTAAATCAATTCTGACACCGCCTTCATCATCGTAGGTATAGAAATAGTCACCGTCAATCCCACCTCGTCGCGAAAAGTGTCGTGCACCTTCGGGGATGCTTAAATTTCCCACCTCAATGTAATCAACCTCATTAGTAGTTAGGTTTAAGACGGCGACATTATCCCCCGAGGTTTGGGGTATTCAAGCTTCCCAATCATCACCATCTAGATAAAACTTGGTGCCATTCACACTAACGCCACCGCCAATGGTTACTCGATCGTCAAATCCAGGTTGGGTGTGAGTATCCAGTGTAGTATTCCAAATACCAATATCATTCTCTTCTGCCGCAGCATTGAGAATCAGAATATAGTTCTCATCGGGAGTTTCAGCAACCCTCCCGATAATGGGGACTAGATCGAACGCCACCTCATTCGTGCTGGTATCAATGAAAGAATATCCAGCTCCACCAGTTAGTTCAAAAAAGGCCAGCCCAGTGGCGGGGTCATAGCCTTTGTCATGGGTACCAATCTCAGGATCGCCACCAGCAATTTCGATGGGGGGACCAACTTCCCGTGTTTCCAGATTAACGGGAAACACGGCAGGCTCTTCGGTGTTGGTCGCATAAGTATTCATTCCTAAACTAGGTGCTAAAAGCAGCTTGCCATGCCCCGATCCTCCGGTGCTAGCAGAAATAATCTCGGAGACTTCCAGCGTATTTTGATCGATGATATTAAACCCACCATCGCCATCAACGTGAACCCAGACTTCCTCTTCGTATATATAACTATGTACGGGGCGATCGCCAACATCTAAAATCGTTTCAACTTCGCGGGTCTCCGTATTGATTACTACTACCTTATCTGCATTTCTGGCGTTCGCGAATATCCGACTACCGTCATTGCTAACAAGAGCATCTCCCCAAGAGGGGCCTTCGCCATTCCCCCCTTCATTCTCGGGCGCGGTTATGGCTGAAATATCATCGAATGTCAATTCTTTGACGAGCTCAAATTCATCCTTTTCACTACTGGCGATGGTAACGCCGTGAGTGTTGGTTTCTGTGTCTTGCCAGAAGTAGTAAACGTAACTCGATACCGTGCTGGGATCCATAGTTTTCTGATTGATAATTTTCCCTCTTGAGTCTAGCACTTCTGCACCCCGAATGTCAAAATTTTTTTATCCCATATAAGACAGTTCGTCATATTAATAAATCCAACAAGACAGTTCGTCATATTAATAAATCCAACAAGACAGTTCGTCTCAAACGCCCCGGGGTTACTGAGAGAGTCAAACTCAACCGAGGAGTACTTACCACAAGAGTTTCAGCCATTTTCGGGACAGTCAAGCAAAACCAGCCCCGAAGTGCGCGGAAAGAAGCTATTGCCGAAGACCTCTAATTACTCAAACCCTTACCCTGAGATAATTTCAAGGATTCTAACTTATTAGAACATACTTCGTTGTGCAAGAATGCGCTGCGCGCACGCTACGCGATCGAGAATTTTATCGATTCCCTTTCATCATCCCCATCGTCCCAACACAGATGGGCAGTTTTTCCATCCAGCTGCGTAGAACATTTGCTCTCACAGATCGCCACCGGTGACCGGTGACAATAGCGTCGAGTACCCAGAAACCGGGTTTCTTCGTCCCGATCGTCCAGGGGACCGATCGCCCCGTCATCCACCGCCGACTCCAGGTTATCGCCGGTGCCTTGCTAAATTGTTAATTAGTTGGGGTCTCCTGGGTTTTGGGTGATAAGTAAAATCTTTAATACACGCAAAATATAGGCTTTTAGCCTTTTTTATCGAGGTAAAATGTATTGTGGTATACATTTTACCTCGATAAACCCAGGAGAGCCATTAGTTGTAGGTTGGGTTTCCCAACCTTACAAGATATTGTTGGCGCGATCCCTTAAGATAACCTAAACTTTTCACAGATAAAAACCTCCTCTGTTGCCGACATTTGGTATGAGTTCACCATGATTCGACCGACCACAACTGATGACATGGCCGCGCTGATCGCCCTGGCCGACTCCATCGGCTTCGAGCCGAACCAGCTCGAGGAACTCACCGGAATGCTAGCCGACTACCTCGACGGCAAAAGCAACAGCGATCGCTTTTGGCTCACCGACGACGATGACGGGCCTGTGGGGGTTGTATACTGCGCGTCCGAACCCATGACCCAGGGGACGTGGAACCTGCTGTTGATCGCCGTCCGACCCGACTGTCAGGGGCAAGGACGGGGTAGGGCACTGATGCGCTATGTTGAGGAAACCTTGACGGCACGCGGCGCGCGCTTGCTGCTAGTGGAAACGTCGGGTCTGGCAAGTTTCGATCGCACGCGGGCGTTCTATCGCAAGTGCGGTTACTCCGTAGAAGCGCGAATTCGCGACTTCTACAACGCGGGCGACGACAAGATCGTTTACCGCAAGGCGCTGGTCGCTCAGGAGATGTAGTTTTATATCAGTTTACCTGGGTAGCGACGACGATCCATGGTTTAGCTAGCAGACTGAATATTTAAAGCCTGTCGTTGAGCTGCTAACAATTGCTCGATGCCGATTTCTGCCACATCCAGCATCCCATTTAACTGCTGACGGCTAAAACTGCCTGATTCCCCAGTTCCTTGGATTTCAATCATCTCCAACTGTTCGTTCATTACCACATTGAAATCCACCTCAGCTTCCACATCTTCGGCATAGTTTAAGTCCAAAACTGGCTCGCCCCCCAATAGTCCTACCGAAACAGCAGCAATTTGGTGGCAAATGGGCGATCGGGCCAAAACTCCCTGCCGTACCAATTTTTTCACAGCATCGCTCAAGGCCACAAATCCACCCGTAATCGAGGTAGTGCGGGTCCCCGCATCCGCCTGCAAAACATCCGCATCTACTGTGAAAGTAAATGAGTCCAAGGCAGTTAAATCTAAAGCAGCCCTCAAACTGCGTCCGATCAGTCGCTGAATCTCCTGAGTACGTCCGGAAAGCTTGAGAAATTCTCTACCTTGTCGCTGGGGGGTCGCACTGGGAAGCATGCGGTATTCAGCCGTCAGCCACCCCTTACCAGAGTCTTCCAGAAACTTAGGCACCTTCTCTTCAACCGTTACCGTACAGAGAACCTTAGTATTGCCACAGCATGCCAACACCGAACCCGCTGCAAATCGAGTAAACTCTCGCTGAAAATGAATCGGACGCAATTGGTTTAATTGACGACCATCGGGACGTTGCCAAGACATTACAGATTTAACCTCAAAATTATTCATACAGCATACTAAAAAACTGGTAATTTCCGGAAAATCACATCCATTTATACGAATAACCATCTCTTCTGAAGACAGGTTTTAGGTCTATAGGTTTGACTGACTTCTGGGTTTTGTCAGGTTTGGTCAACACAAAACTACCGCGACTTCTGGGAGTAATTATACCTATCCCATGAACTTTATGCTTGGCAATATCGCCAGTTTGCCATCCCTTGATGGGCTTTAATGGATTGTGACGGATTGGATATCCGTACTTGTTAAGAGCAGCTTTTTGACGACCACCTCGCCCCTTGCAAGTAATTAGTAGTGGACGAGTAGTTGCGATTTCTAACATTGGTGTACTTTTTCCCACACAAGCTGCATCTAACCAATGAGTTTTAGGTAGTACTTGAAGAGTCCGGTTGTATTTTGTCAAACCTCCCGTACCAATTTCAATGGCTAATCCAGTTTCCCTAAGGCGGTTAAACAATAGCCATCTGGTAGAGTTGACTGCCGCTACATCTTTTAGCGGGGCTTTTGCTTGCGCTAGCAACCGCTTCAAAACTTCCGGCTTCTTTTTGAGGAATTGCTCTACATGCTTATCGCCTTTTTTCTGGTTGCATTTATGGCAAGCGATCGCCAGATTGCTAACTCTATCAGAGCCTCCCTTACTCTTGGGATGAATGTGTTCAATTTCTAGCGGGACTTCTTTGGCACCGCAGTAGGCACACTGGTGTCGCCATTTTGTCAAGAGATATTCCCTCAATTCGTATCCAAACAAGACTCCCTGCTGGTAGGAAACCCCTGATATCTCAGGGTTTTGCAGCTTTTGTATGTCGAACCGCACTAGCTCCATTGAGATGTCCGTTATCGGGCAATACTTCCGCAAGCGCTTGACCCAGGTCATAGTCGTTTCTACTCGATGTTGCAGGCTAGGAGCCTAGACCTGCATCTTACATCTTCCTTTCGGAGATAATTCCAGGCAATACATGAAATTACCGGATTTTATGCAAGAGCTCCAGACAGATTTCGCGGAACTTACTGGGCGGTGCCCACCGCGGTGCCCACCCTACAAAGCTATTGTCCCATCAAAATTAGATTTTCTGCCATTGGCCTTCCTCTCGTTCGGGGGCCTGGGCTATAGCGTACCAGATCTTGGCCTCTACCCATATATAGTGTTTAATGACGATCGAAACTACCCAAACACGCTATATATTGATATATTAGTTATATAAGCGACCGATGGCAGCAGTCTGCGGCCATCGGTCCTGTTATTGATTGGATGTTGTTACATGGTCTCACAGTTAGAAACCCCAGCCCTCAACCTGGAACGACCAATAATCCCGAAAATTGAAGGACTGGTGCAAATTTTCACAGGCGGACAGCGCTACTTTTTCACCGGCGTCATGGCAGAAGCCCTGAGAATTGCCGGTCAGGGCATGCCAGTGCTGGTGATCCAGTTTCTCAAAGGCGGTATCGGTCAAGGTCCCGATCTCCCGGTTCAGTTAGGGCAAAACTTAGACTGGGTGCGCTGCGACTTACCTCGCTGCATTGACACCCCCCAGATAGATGAAGTGGAAACTTCCTGCTTACAGCAGCTATGGGAGTGGACTCAAGAAATAGTTTTTACTGGGAAATATTCCCTGGTAGTTCTGGATGAATTAAGCTTGGCAATTAAGTTGGGTCTGATTCCAGAAGCAGAGGTGTTAGCCTTGCTAGAAAAGCGTCTACCTCATATCGATATCATCTTGACTGGACCAGAAATGCCCCCAGTGCTTTTAGATGTGGCCGACCAAATCACGGAAATTCGTCGCAGTCACCGACCCTAAGATGTTCTCATGTGCGTAGGACGGGCGTCTCGTCTGTCCTACAAGCTACGGTACTAACCACAATTATCGCTTTTAACGGAAGTGGGATGAAGTAGGAATGAAGCTGCTCTTTTAGCAGTAGCTTCATCGAGGCAAATTTGTTTCAGGGTAACTAAGCCATCGGAGATAAAGGAATCTCTCACTAAGGCTTTTTCACCACTGTTGAAAATTGTTTCATAGAAAACTTCATGAATTCCGGCGGAAATAATTAACTTCAAACAAGAGAGGCAAGGTTCTAAGGTAACGTAAATACTGGCACCATCTGTGGAAATTCCGTGCTTGGCTGCTTGGGCGATCGCATTTGTCTCAGCATGGACAGCGCGGGAGGGCAAAATCTTGCTGGCATCGCAGCTACTCAGCCCCGGATAGCAATATCCCTGAGCCGTACAATGAACCGAACCAGATGGGGAACCATTGTAACCCGTTGCCAGCACTTGCCGATCTTTAACTATTACCGCCCCCACGGGAAAAGCGAGACAAGTTGAACGAGTAGCTGCCAGCTTAGCCAACATCAGGAAATACTCGTCCCATGTTGGTATTTCTGCTTCCATATTCATTATATCATCCTGTCCCAAAGAATTCATGAGAGTGGTTTATCCTGTTCGTAGACCTGTTTCCTAGACAAAGCGATCTCGGCCTTTTGCAACTCCGTGCCCAAGTACATGGCATGTTCCACTTCCATCCCTTGACAGTCTGCCGCAATTTGCCGATAAAGTGAAAGGGCTGATCTGCCCTCATAGCAGTTAACCACCTCTCCCGATTTTTCCGGAACGGTACCAGGTGTCATCTGTTCTACCATGATTTTACCCGACTCCAAGGTAATTACAAAATTACCTGTAGGATCGTGATAGTCTCGTTGCTGACAAATTTTAGCATATTGGGTTTTAATCAGCCGATCTGCATTTTCAAAAGTATCGTCATATAGATGAGCACTTTGACTTACAGTAATCAGCGGTCCCATATTCAGGTCATAATCAGAACGAGAAGCGATCGCATCTCGGATATATTGCTGCAAAGCCCGTAACCCGATCGCATTTGCAGGCCAAGCCATATACATATCATTACTGCGAATGGTCGCCGTCAAAGACAATTCCCGATTGACAACCCTGACCCAAATATGATTTAAGCAAGGGCTACCACCCTTTTCGTAATCCTGCACGTCCCAGAGTGACATAACTGCACTAGCCGCGTCAATTTCTCCGATTAATTTAGCAATTACCTGCTCGATTTGGTCTCGTCCAAACCAGGATCGCAATCGTTGACCGTAAGTATATTTTACTCCTTCCCGGTAGGGGGCATCATCTAAAATTTGCGGAATGTACTCTTGAATAAAGGCGCGGTCTACAGGCAAATAATTGGGTTCGGGAAAATAAAAATCATGGGGTTCATCCGTCACCACAGCCATCAGATCGATTAACTCTTGCCATTGGCCATCGTAACCCGTAGGTCGCAAGGTTCCCGTAGTTCTAATCCTGTGAATAATCTTTACCCAAGTTTGAGCGATCGTCTGACATTCAATTCTATGTCCGTAACGGGGTCCAGGCAATATCTTACTCCGGATCTCAGTCAGAGGAAATTCCTGGGGCAAACCCCAAGGTGCAACTACACCCCGTTGCGCGTATAACTTAACTTGACTGACCGCCTCAGCGATCGAAGATACCTCTTTCCATTCTACCGACTCTCGCAGCCGAAGTAGTATAGTAGGATCGATTTTTATATCAATGTAGCCATGGATAGGAGAATTAATCAGCCAGCAGGGGCAATTTGTATCGCTTTTGCCTTCTGTAAACCCGTTGCGGAAGAAATCCAACAAACAGATTATCCCACCAGCATTCCGATCTTCTTTCGTAGCGTTAAGTACCACCAAGAAACGCACGTGAGGATTCGCTAACATATTCCTAATTAGCAAACTGATTCCCCGTGTCGGGCTGTACAACTGACCGATCGCAGCAAATTCAGCCACATGCAAATGCTTGGCAACTGCTTGTTTGACAGTCCATCCCGTAACCACTGCTGTTTGTCCCGTACCGTAAATGAGTTGATTGGGTTTGTATAGTGCCTTATAATGAAATTGGGTTGCCTGAATCGTTGCTGTCATGGTTTGTCACAATTGGAAACACGCGGCTAATATAGCATAAACTGTAGCGAGGAACAGATGAATATTCAAAAAATAACCATATCGGCAGGTGCAGCCGATTTTTCTGAGGTTTCTCACTACAAACCTCAGATCGCCGCTCCCGCAATGGGTAAGCAAGCTGAGCAATCAGAGGAACTGGGTTAATCTCTCTGTGCTGGCAAGAAAGAGGAGCCTTAGGCATAGTAGTTGGCATGAGGATTTCCGCCACCTTGGAGAGTCGGAGTATAGTCGCTCTGAGTCGAGAAGTGATAACATCACAACGGATTGCTTCGAGCAGTCTCCTACAAAGAGTACGACAAGTCAGACGCCAGCTACAGCGGAGTCAGAGAACTCCACAGCGTAGTTTTACAACACCACCTCAGCAGCGGATCCCACAGGTTCCCCAGAGGGTCCGTCCTCAAGTGCCAGCACTGACCGTACCGCAAGCACCAGCATCACGACCTGTAAGAGCACTTTGGTAATTGCCCATTTGCATTTAGAAACCAGGTATATGGGAAAAACCCTCGTTACCTGGCGACCGCCTGGTAACGCGGAGCTACTGGTTCAGATGGCCGCTATATTGCTCTTTTTCAGAGGAGGAAACCACAATGATAAGGATAGAAACAACTGGCACTGCTACCGCTAACGGCGAACTGATCGTAATCCTACCCGCTGACCTTCCCCCAGGAGAATACAAAGTAGCGGTTGTAATTGACGAAACCCCCCTACATCCCAAGCAGCAGACTCCAAAAGGCCCCCTGAGGCTGAAGTCGTGGAAATGGGAGAATTGGCCAGCTGACTGTCGCTTTAGTCGGGCGGATATTTATGGTGACTATAATGAATATGGTGATGGCAAATTGCGAATGTAAAATGGTGAATAGACATGAATAAATCAATCTACTTTTATCAATTATCAATTATCAATTCGACCAAGAACGACGCAGATTAAAGAAGGTTTCAAGGAAATTTTGCTTGCGGGTGTTGTGGGTGAAGCGTTCGCGTCTCCATTCGAGAGCAGTTTGGGAAATAATTTCTGAAAGAGTGGGTCTGACAATAGCATCCAGATTCAGGGATCCTAACTTAATCTTCTGCCCCATTGCTAGGGCGATCGTCCCGATCGACTCACTAGCAGCAGGTCCAACAATAGTAGCTCCCAAAATTTGGCCATTGCGCCGCCCAATCAGTTTACAAAACCCTGTAGTTTCCCCCCGGATAACAGCAGCATCAACAGTCTTAAAATATTGCCGTACCGCTAACACATCCTTACCATACCTGCGTCTGGCTTGCGCTTCTGTCAACCCCACTCGTGCCAACTCTGGTGAGGAAAATATTGCCCAAGGAATTGGGAGGTAATCGACATTAAATATTGGTAAAAATAAAGCATTTTTTAAGGCAATTCCGGCTTCATAAATAGCCAGATGCCCAAACCGATAGCCACCAATAATATCTCCACAGGCGTAAATGCGGGGATTAGTAGTTTGCAGTTTTTGATTAGTCTGAATGCACCTGGCGTTCCACTTGACCCCAACCGCCTCCAGATTTAAGCAGGCGACATCACCAACACGTTGACCCATTGCTAGGAAAATTTCATCAGCCTCGATCGCCTTATTTCCGGCCTGAATCCACTTTTTGTTCTCCAGCATCTGGGCTTGAGTTACTTCAGTTTGGGTGAGAACCTTTATCCCCTCTGCTTCTAACTGCGCTTGAATCAGTTGTCCCGCCTCTGGATCCTCTTTGGGAAAAATCTGGGGACTACTGACTACCAATGTGACTCGACTACCCAGCCTGGCCAAAGTCTGACCTAGTTCCACTCCAACAGCATCCGATCCAATCACCACTAATGTTTCCGGTAGCTTTTCCAGACTACCCAGGGTTTCCGTCGTCACATAGCCAGTAGATAGCAGTCCTTCTAGATCTGGGACATCCGGACTCGAACCAGTAGCGATTAAATAGGCAGAGGCCCGCAGACGGCGATCGCTGACAGCAAATACAGGCTGGTTCCGGTGGTAGACAAATTCACCCCGATCGATAATCACATCTACCCCCAAAGACGCCAACAAAGCTGGTTCTTGCTGTGATTGGAGAGTACTTTCAACAGTTGCTGCCCATTGCTGTGTATCAGCAAATTGCATTCCCCTAGCATTGCTCTCCTCTCCGCACTCGCTGTCGCGCACAGCTGGCACGTTGACTTTTTCGCTATAAGTCGGGAACCTAGATATACTTCTGACCTTGCTCGGGATGCGCTCCGTTGCTGGGACATTTATGCCAAATCCCAAGCCTGCCCTCTCACGCAGCAGCTGGGCTACCCCTCCCACTCGAACCACCTGGAGTAGGCAATCCTTGTGTCGATATCCCGATTTCTCGGGAACCATAGCGGGAGTCCCAGACAGTTGGGGGTTTACCAGGGCGACGCGGGCTTTCATCTGGGCGGCAGCAGTTGCCGCATACACACCAGCAGTGCTGCCACCAATCACAACTAAATCGTACTTAACTGTCATCTGTTTTTTAGACTAATATGTAACGACCAATTACTCTCTTTTTTTCAAATGCTACATATCGCTAATAATAGCTTATGAAGTAAAAATTTGGCGCTAGCTGTTTAACAGCTAGCGCATGTTGTCCCATATAGAGAACTGGGATTAGGAAAGTAGGTCGGCTAGACTGGAGAGTAAACGCTGGTTGTCCGCTGCGGAACGTACAGCTACTCGGAAGTAGCGATCGCCCAATTCGGAGAAACTCAGACAATCTCGAATCAGAAGTTGGTAGTGCAATAGTAAAGCTGACTGCAACTGGGAACTGGGGTAGTCCGACTCTACCAATAAAAAGTTAGCCGCACTGGGGAAAGGTTGCAAGCCGGGTAAAGACCCTAACCCCCCGAACAGATCGTACCTGGTTGGAGGCAACCAGGACCAAGTTTGCTGTTGGAATTGAGTATCCCCCACGCAGGCCACTCCTGCGGCTGCTGCCAAGGTGTTCACTGGCCAGGGGTCGCGCCAAGCACGCCACTGTTGCAGCCAGTCGGGATGGGCGATCGCATAACCCAGACGCAGTCCCGGCAGACTGTAGAACTTAGTGAGCGATCGCACGATTACCAAATAGGGATAATCCCGTACCACCGGGATTAAGCTTTGCTCCTGGTCTGGGGGCAGAAAATCCATAAACGCCTCATCCACCACCACCAGGGCAAACCTATCCAGGATGGAACAAATTTCCTCCCTAATCCACAGCCGACCTGTGGGATTATGGGGATTATTGAGTAGTAAACCTTTCTGCAATGTCTGCGATCCGAAGTTCCAAGCTAATGACCACCGACCGCTGACCGCTGACAAAGGACACTCCAGTACCTTAACATTAAAGGCCCGGAGTGCCCGCCAGTAATCCCCAAAAGCAGGAGTGACTAAATAGGTTGCCTCCAACCGAGACAAGGACCAAGCCACCCAAGTCAGCAACTCCGCAGCACCATTGCCGGGAATAATCCACTCCGGCGGCAGCTGGTGCATTTGAGCCAACGCCTGCCGCAACTGCTGATAATCTGGGTCGGGATAGGCTTTCAAGGAGTCCAAGTGGGCAGTAATAGCCGCGCGAGCCGTTTCGGGAGGTCCCAAAGGATTGATATTGGCAGAGAAATCCAGTAATTCCTCCGCCGAACAGCCTGCCAGTGCAGCTGCCCAGACTAAATCCCCCCCATGTACAGGAGTCTTCGGTGTCTCTTGGGTAGTACTCGTAGCGCTCCCAGGAGACACCGACCAAGGATTAATCTTGCTCCTCTTCCACTGCATTGGATTTCTTGTGTGGTGCCACCTTATCCTTAAACGACTTGCCAGCTGAAAAAGCTGGCACCTTAGTAGCTGGTATTTCCATCTTATCGCCTGTCTTAGGATTGCGTCCCTCACGGGCCTTGCGCTCCCGCGGCTCAAAGGAGCCAAACCCCACTAGCGTCACCTTATCGCCTCCAGCAACTACTTCGATAATTGTGTCTAAGGCAGCACTCAGCACGGCGTCTGCCTGCTTCTTCGTCACCTGAGCCTTCTCAGCTACTGTATCCACCAATTCGCCTTTATTCATTTTGTCTTGTCTCTCCTTTGGGTTTATCTGATTTTTCTGAGGTTTGTAGTGAGTCCTCACTACAAACCTCAGTACGGGCCTTAAATCCCCCGCCACCGCTGATTCAACGATGGCGGGGGTCACCCGGATGTGGGAGTATTTTTACTGTCTTACGCCAAAACTCCCATGCATACGACTTTTCAATCGTTTATTCTAAGTGCTGCTTACCCGATATGGATCGAGGACACCGCTATTTATCTGGATTTGGGCAGTATAGAAGTCGATCGCCTTCTATACTGCCATTTTTGATAAGTAATAGGACAAAATTAATTGCATGAGATTGCGGGAGCAGTCCCTGCGTTACAAGCGTTTCCAGCATTCTGGCGCCCATGCGATGTGTAATTAATTTTGTCTAACTACTTAATCTGTCGCGCATCTAAACTGCATATTGGGGCTTATGGGTCGAGGCAACCCTCGATCCATAAGCGTTTCAGCCAGAACGGCAATTTTGGACTATGCAATTTGAATGCACGCTTCGCTACAGCTTACCTTTTACCAGATGGTGAATTGGCTCACCTATCCCCTCTCGGAACCCCACCGCCAGTGTTTCTGGCATTTTACTCCCTTAACCACATACCATGCCTCCTGACAACTGACTCCCCGGCGGGACAAGTCCGGAGCAACTGACAACTGACCACTAACAACTTTCCCTTGACTTATTTAATTTTATATGCTATCATCTAAACATTAAGCTGTTTCTGGAAAAACCACAATGTTATCGTTAGTCAGGTCAAAACCGTCAGGTAGGCTGGCCATCGGTCTGCCGCCGCCAGCATTATCACCAAAGTATAACAGAGCATTAGAGTTGTCGTAGACGAATCTGATATCATCAGTAGTACCATCAGCAGGATTGGCTGGATCCAGTTTCCCTCTGCAAACCGAGTAGTCCGGAGAGTTCCCCGATTTTTCGGGCCATCCGCGGACCGATCGCCCGTCTCGGTCAAGCTGAAAGCAGTGGTCTCCACAAAAATCCGATTTTTCGGGCCGTCCACGGACCGTTCGTCGGCAGTAAAGTCATCGATACGATCGCCATCGTCACCACCATCCAATAGGTTGATGAAGATAAAGTAATTCTCACCGCCACCACCAGTCAGGTTATCAGCATCACCGCCACCCAGGAACAGGTCATTACCACTACCACCAGTCAGGTTGTCAACGCTAGAGGTACCCACAAGTACCCCATCGATATTCCCAGCAATTTCGGGCAGGTCATGGGAATTAGGGTAAACTGATTCAAACTGGAAAACTTCAAAGTTGTGGTACTATTGCTGGGCAAGTTCTCATCATCATAGGTTCCAGAAGCCACCAAGACAGTATCTTGCCCAGTCCCATCACTAATATCGTCCCCATCCCCGATCGCGCTATCCCGAATCGCGTCATCAATGTCTCTGTAAACAGTGAATTGAGTCGTGCCTAAAGTCCCTCCCTCTGCGTCTTGTGATGCAATTGTCAGATTCACAGAGCTATTACCAGATATACCTGAAGCCAACACGCTACTGTTTACCAGTCCTAGGTTCCGTCTAAGGTTACTACCCTGAATCTCAAAATCTGCCGATACCTCTTGACCAGTGTTGCCAGTAGCATTGTTAATTGTAAAACTGGAAGCGCCAGTCCCTGTCAGTTGGGCTAAATCCCCGATCTGCGTCGAACTATTGGCAACCAGTACCTCTGCGCCGACGATGCTGGGACCATTATCTGTTGGTGTTGGGGTCGGTGTTGGTGTTGGTGTTGGTGTTGGTGTTGGTGGTATCGGTTCTTCGGGGAGTGCAACATCTATGAAATCTGTATCGTCTATCGAGTCAACATTGACATTATCGATCACTAACAAAACATTGCCTTGGAGGGTGTCTTCAATAATGACGTCATTGGCATTTTCTCCTGTACCCTGAGTAATCTCCAGATCTGCAAAGGCGAGTCCCTCTGCTAGACCAATTAAATCCTGACCATCTTGGAAGTCAAGCACAACATCCGCCTCAGATGTTGCGGTGACTGTGAAGCTGTCAGAGCCAGCACCTCCTGTGAAAGTATCTACGCCGCTACCACCAAAGAGCGTATCATTACCGGCATCCCAGAAACTTTGTCCCTGCCATTGCCTCCTAGCAACAGGTCATTGTCATCACCGCCAGAGAGGATGTCATCCCCGGCCTGACCAAAGATGGTATCATGCCCCGCTTCGCCAAACAGCCGATCGTTACCATCTTCTGTGGTGCTGTCACTACCTCCTCCGATCGAGTCATCTCCATCCCCACCAAAGATGGTATCGTCATTCAGATCCGCCAGTATGGAATCATCACCGAGGTCGCCAGACAACTGGTCATCCCCTTTGCCTCCTCTAATGCTGTCATTGTCTTTACCGCAGTAGATGATATCGTCTCCCAGGTCGCCGAAGAGAGTATCTCTACCAGTACCGCCAAACACCAGGTCGTTGTCTTTGCCTGCACGCACCCGGTCATTACTTTCTCCCCCTGGGATCGTATCATTGCCTTCGTTACCAAACAGGACATCGTTTTCCTGATTCTCTTCCAGGAAGTCGTTACCCTCTCCACCATAGATCAGGTCTAACCCATTCTCTCCCAAGACTGTATCATCGCCGAGGTCACCATAAAGCTCGTCAAAGCCTTCGGCACCGCGCACAAAGTCATTATCTTCGCCGCCTCTGATGGTATCGTTACCCAAACTTCCATCTATATTGTCATTCCCTTGTGCTGCCAGAATGATATCCGACTCTATGGTTCCAAATAAAAAATCATGCCCTAGCGTGCCTGCGATCGTTGCCATTTTTCCACCTCCTTCTACTATTTTTTGCAATGGCTATTGCCCTACTTCCCATTTCTTTTGTAGCGAATGGCGGGCATTCCCCACCCTACTTTCTATTTTACATTTTTACTTCCCAATTTCCTACATTAACCTAAGTTGCTACCTATAAAATTTTGGACCTCTGAGACCGCATTTTTACTAAAAAATTTCAAACCAATGCCTTTTTTGGGTAAATCACAAGGTAATTTTAGCTAATTTTGCCGACCTCATTTTGGGGTTGAGGTTCTGTAGGTCGCAACTTGAGTTATATTAACGATTGGGATTCCGATTTTTCCGGAACGGTAAACCACCCTAGGGCATCATTTGTTGTACCCCTGGACCTGACCTGTAGCCGTACCCAAAATTCGATCGTTCTGTATCCTCGATAATCCGAGGCGTAATCACAATCACGACTTCATTGCGGATGTCTTCACTGTCTCGGCTGCGGAACAGGGAGCTGACGATCGGCAAGTCGCCTAGAATAGGTATTTTTCGTACCAATTCCCGGTCTTGCTCTTGAATTATACCTGCCAAAATCAATGTTTGACCATCTCGCAAGCGAATTGTTCCAGAATTCAGTTCGCGTTTAGCCGTCAGAAATATCTGCTGCTCGCCCTCTCCTGTATCAATGATAGTAGTGCCGACAATTGTTGATACATTGGGTACGACATTGAGAGTGATAAAACCATTATCATTAATTCGCTGTATACTTATTGGTAACACAAGCCCCACATCCTCGAATTTCCTATCTATGTCTGTAGTTGTACCAGCCTCCGTTCTTTCCCTGGTAATTTTCACGTCGATCGGGACTCTTTGTGTCAAGTTTACTCTCGCTGTTTCCCCTTCTTGTACTGTCAGGGTCGGATCGGTGAGAATCTTGGCATTATTCTCGGCAACACTAGCTTGTAACTGTGCTAGGAATTGTCGAGGATACTGAAACGCTTCGGGCAGTCCGAAAGCAAATTGAGCCGCCCTGCCGATGAAAGGAATTAAACCCGTCGCCTGAGTTCCTACTTGGATCAGCTCGCTCTCTTCAAGCAGGGGTTGAAAAGAGCCCCCAGCAATGGTCAACTGACTGAGAGTTCTAGGAATGCCGTTGATATCAAAGAATAAAGGAGGCGATGTGGAAACTCCCGGATTTCCTAGCACCCCCGTTACAGCCGTTACAGGGATCCCATTTGGGTTAAGTAAAGGTTGGATTGAGCCAGTAAAACCTGGGATATCGCCAGGATTAGCGAGCTGACTGGGAAGCCTAGGATTTCCTTGAAAATCAAAGAATTGCTGGGGAACTCCTGCCGTTCCAGTGTTTCCCAGTCGAACTGCTCTGGCTTGAACTAAATCACCCTCGGGGTTAATGAAAGGTGCAATATTTCCTCCGCCGATCGTCAGCTCATTAGCTGGTCTGGGAATGCCCTGAGCATCCAGGTAGAGAGGTGCCGATGCACTAGCTGGCAGTTGCTGTGGAGTAATTCCAGTAATTCCAGGGGTAGTGGGCACGCCGCCCGGACTAAAGATGGAACCAGCTTGGTTAGGACCTACGGGTACAAATTGACCACTGGCGGGGTCGCGTATCTGTTGAGTGCCGTCAGGATTGAGGAAAAGTCGAGGACCGTCATCCTCAAATGGCTGTTGAGTAAGTGGGTTGGGAAGGATGGGGCGACCAAATCGATTTAATGTTGTGTCCTCAGCTGAAGGTGGTGTAAGTCGCCCAAAATTTGCTATTCCTTGACCACTATCTACCACAAAGAAGGAATCACCAATCCCGAAGGAGAAACTGCTGTTAAAGTTATCCGTCGCTGACAAGTTCACATCAATTATTTTTACATTCATTGCTACTTGGCGACGGCGCAGGTCTTGCTAAGTCAAAAGGGCTGTAGCCATTTCCACTTTTCTGGCTTCCTCGATCAGCGTGATCGCGTTGAGACGCTCATCCGTTACCACTGATAACCCTCTAAGTAACAATGGTCCCATC
The DNA here is from genome assembly GCA_014324065.1 of Hormoscilla sp. SP12CHS1. Classification (GTDB taxonomy): domain Bacteria; phylum Cyanobacteriota; class Cyanobacteriia; order Cyanobacteriales; family Desertifilaceae; genus Hormoscilla. Next base: position 19,671 of record JACOMV010000012.1, read on the forward strand.
CCTTCTTTAGCGCTCAGAGGTTCAATTACTGTTCTTGTTTGTTCTCTGACTACACGTTCAACTCCCTCTCCCTCAGCTGTTCTGATTGTCTCGGTTATAACTTGTTGGCTGGAAGATCCCTGAATAGCCAGAAATGCTGCTGCACTCCCTACCGGGACTTGATTTAGTCGTAAAGTACGAGTCACTATCTGACTGGCTGCGATCGGCAGTTTTGTGCCGACAAATATTGTCCGCCCTATGCGATTTGCTTCTAAACCGGTCACCCGAAGGATGTTATTAAACACATCTTGCACTGACTCGTTTTCCACGTACATTGTGATGGTTTGACCTTTTGAAGCCTCTTCTGACCCTTGTGCTTGACTTTCTTCATCTTCTGTGCTAAATGCCAAATTTAAACCAGCTTCTCTAGCTAGGAGAGCCAATACTTCTTTGACCGGAGCATCCCGCAACTCCAAGCCCTGCACCACTTCATTACTGTCGATATTAATTGTACTGGCCGAAGAGTCTCTCGTTGAGACAGAAATATCTCCTACCGGAGGGGCGATCGCCCTTGGTCGCAAGGGCGGTGCCACGTTCTGGGCTTGAGGCCAAACCGGGGATCCGTTCTGGAGCCGGGGCAATTGAACCGGCGATGTTACTTGTGGCCGGGGAGTAGCAGTGGGAGTAGTGCTTTGGGCCACAATAGTCTGTTTGATGCTGAAGGTCAGATCTGCGGCACCACTATCGATCGCACCGCCTGTTATCGGTCCATTTTTCCCGGTCACAGTCACCCGAATGCTGTTGGCATTTTGCTGCTTCACAGTTACGAGAGCGATGCTTGGGGCCGGGTTATCCTGACTAAAACTGGTGCCATCCGGCAGTCTTAGCTGGGTATTGATGATATCTGCCATCCAGCTGTTGCCGTTGGGTACTGCGAATACTTGGGGGCGTTTGCCTCCCTTTGTCTCCAGCGTCATCTCAATGCCAGCATTTGTCTGGTTTATTCTCACTGCCGTTACCTGGGTTGGCGCCGCCCAAGCTGGCTGTGTCGCCACCATTACTGCTGCGGCCCCACATAACATCCCCGCCCATCTGGCATATTGTTCCACCGTTCCCTCCTGGACACCAATTTCGGCTAATGGCTAATTGTATATCTTTACCTGTTCAATCTTAACAGTCAATACTTAACCCTCGACCATAACGCATCTGACAACTTTCATCACTTTTTCTTTGTCTCCGGCTTTGCTGACGGCAGTTCTGCTAGCATCAGCGCCTGGATTGTCAAGCTTGTTTTCAGCTTCGGTTTCCCCGAGATTGTAAGTCTGCCTTGGTTATATCTTACCTCCTGAGTTGACCTATCCACCAACTGAGTTCTAAAGTCTTTCACCACCAGTAGCGGCTGCAACCGCTCCATAGTTAGCAACACCGAGCGAATTTGATCGAAGCTGCCTGTCAACTCCATTTTCATCTCTTTCTGTTTGAGTTTTCCATTTACCAGCGGTCCTAATGACCCATCTGATATCACCTCAGGAGGTCCACTATTACTTAGTTCAAACCGCTTCATCTCCGCCTTTCTGGCATCTACTATTCTGTTCAGGTCTAGCAGCAATGTCTCTAGAGCTTTTTCCGAGGCAAATAATGCCGTCACTTCCTCTTTTCGCCTTTGCGCGATCGCCCTTTGGGCCTTAGCCTTTTCCGACTCTACTTCTAGAGTCGCTCCTGTTTTTATTTGTTTCTCTAGTTCTGCCAGCTTCTTTCTCTGCTCTTGATTTTTTTCCTAAGCTGGCTTTACCATAAACCATCCTATCAATGCTGCTACCACCACACCTAACACGCCCATCCCAATTCCTATCAGCTCGTAATTTGGTTTTGACCCTTCTTCTCCTACTGCTACTGCCACCATTTTTCTCCTCCTGTTTATTCCCTAATTCTCTGCAAATTTTCGATTCTATTTACCAATCCCACTGCACCTTTCCTTTCTAGTTCTGCCAGTATTTCTTCAGCTGGAGCATCTGACAGGAATGTGCGGATTTTGTAGTTGACCACCGGCGGCAGTTCCACTTTGATATCACTTCCTTCGGGAACTTCCACCCTTGTGCTTGTGGAGTTATTTTGCATTCTCGCTGACACCAGTTCCGTCTCTTTCCCGTTCAATAAACTTGATTTCGTCAGCAGTAGCACAAAATCGTTCACATCGTTATAGGATCTCGCCAATCCCGTTATTTCAATTCCCAGTTTTTTGACCTGAGTAGGCTTTTCCTTATTGTTTTTCGCCGGAATTCTCGTTATCACTTCTACTTGTTTCAGTTCTTCTATTTGCACGCTGGCCGGCGTCCGCTCGCGCATTTCCTGCAACAATGCTGACCAGGGTTTTATCTGATTAAACATCGTTGCTAGCGCTTCCGTCTGAGCATTTATATCCTCTGTACCCTTTTTTATTGCTGCGATTTTATTCTTTTTTGCCTGGATCTGTTTGAGACTACTATCTGCTTGCCCCGCTAGGTCTTGCAACTTCTCATTTTCTCCATCATAGTATATTTTTATCCCCAAAGCTCCACCCACCAGCACTACCGCCACCATCAAACCCACCGCCACCGGTACTACTTCCTTGGGATCTAAAGTTGTCCAAGTAGTAGACTGATTTTTACTTTTTTCCTCCGGTATCCCTCTGTCTTTGAGAAAATTAATCTCTAGGCTATACATGCTGTTAACACCTCAAGTTACAAACCGTAATCCTAATCCCAATGCTATCCCTAAACCCGGTCTTTGGCTAGAGGGGATTTCTGTATCCAACTCTAGAGATAGTACCTCGATCGGGTCCACAAACGAACTTGGTACCGACAATCTCTGAGTGAAGAATTCATCCAGCTGTCCTATGCTAGCACCCGGTCCTGCTAGTAGTAGTTGAGCCACTTCCTGATTTTCCCCTTGATTTACGTAGAAATCAATCGATCGACGCAGTTCATCTGCCAATTCTCCCAATACTCTAATCATAGCAGCTGCACCGCGATTTGTGCCCGTCATCTCAGTGCGCACGGCATCTACTACTGTCCTCGGAATCGACATTCCTTGCAGCAATTCCGTATTCCGGGAAGGCGGTAGTTTCATCGCTTGGGACAGGGCCGTCTGTATTTGGGCCGTCCCTAGCGGCACTGTGCGCGAAAACTGCGGCACCCCATTTACTGCGATCGCTATTTCCCTCCCCTCATATTCTATATTGGCGATCGCCACTGCTTCCCAGGGTGCAAATTGTCGCAACTGTTCTCTGATTGTCCTAATCAAAGCAAAACTGCTAATTTCTAAAATATCTAGTTGCAACCCTGCCTGTTCAAATGTATTAAACGGGTTACTGCTTCCCTTCCTGATACTGCTGTCGCTGCATTTTTTCCCTTTATCTTATTTTCTTCCAGCACTGTCTGAATCACTTGCGCCATTTCTGGGGGGTCTATGATTTGTCCCTCTTTATATACCCCTTCTGGCACCTCCGCCGAGTGGAAATTGATTAATTTATATCCTTGACCTTTTTTGCTCAGACGGACTATATTCACTTTCTCGGGCGTCAGTTCCACACCTATTCCTTTAGGAATATTTTCTAATAAACCTTTGAGAAAATTAACCATATTTTTAATTACCAATTCCCAATTTACCACTTACTCCCTAGGAAATCACCTACAAGATAGAGAGAACCTGACAAGACTGTTAAGTTTTCTGAATCTGTCACAGCTGCTTCTAGACCTGCGATCGGATCTAGACATGCTTGACAAGAAGCCAACTTTGTGCATATACTCTGCGCTCGCGTTGCTAGCTGTTGTGGATCGGCTCCACGAGGATCTGGTACTGGGACTAGATATAACTTGTCAGCTGGACGGAGTAAGGTTTTGAATATTTCAGAATGATCTTTGGTCGAAAGCATCCCTATTACCCAGCTTACTGCTTGGCGGTCTAGATTGTCAACATATTGGCGTAATGCTGCGGCTGCTGCCCCGTTGTGGGCGCCATCGATTAATATAGGATGGTTGCGCCAGGTTGTCCATTGGATCCGCCCTGGCCAGGTGGTTTTTGCCATTCCCTGACTGATGGCCTCGGCGGAAATGTCCCAACCTTGCTGCCCGAGGATTTGCAGACAGGCGATCGCCAGTGCAGAATTGCCCAGCTGCATGTCTCCCAGCAAGGGCAAGGGATATTTCCTACCTTGATATGCTGCCCAGCCTGCTTCTAAGTATACTGCCAGTTCCGGATAAATAGCGGGACAGTCTAGTGCTGCTATTCTCTGTTTTACCACAGCCATTGCGGCTGGTGGCAGTTGTCCGATGACTGCTGGACATCCTGGTTTCAGGATCCCGGCTTTTTCTCTGGCAATGTCAGCTAGGGTAGGACCGAGGACTTGCCAATGTTCCCGACTGATGGTGGTGATGATGGTGACCAAGGGGCGATCGCATACATTTGTAGCATCCAATCTTCCCCCTAATCCTACTTCTATCACAGCTATATCGCATTGTTCTTGGGCAAAGTACAGCCAGGCCGCAGCGGTCAATACTTCAAACTGAGTGGGTGACTCTTCTCCTAGGAAGATCGCATCAATGACTTGTAACAGTAGTTGCTGGAGTTTTTCCGAGGCGATGGGCTGTTCTTTAATACATATACGTTCCGTCCAATCCACTAAATGAGGCGAAGTATAGCGTCCGACGCGATAACCTGCCTGGGTCAATACTGCCGACAGATAGGCGCAAACAGATCCTTTTCCATTCGTACCCGCCACGTGAATAATTGGGACTTGCTGATGGGGATTTCCCTTCGCAGCTAATAGCTGGTGCATTCGTTCTAGTCCCAGGCGGACGCCAAAATGTTGAAATGGTTTGAGGATTTCCTGAATATCCAAAATGTACTTCTCTACTGGTAAATTATTACTATCTTTACATTTGCTCAGAACATTAACGATATTATCAGTCAACCACATCGGAAGCATCTCCTATCCTCTTGTAAATATCTCGTCAATACATTGCTATGGATTATTCTTAACATACTACTGCATGAAAATATTTAAAATAGTCTAACTATTTAGGACCAAATTATTGGGCTATTTTTACCAACTGTAACATGAAATATACAATCAAAGACGAATCTATATTTTTTAGTAATGAGTTGGTCTAACTTTAAGCACGCACTGATAAATTTCCACAGCAGTTCTATCGCCCAGGGTAAGCGCACGCTTCGCTAATTTTGTCTACATTATTCTTGACAAAAACACATAATTATAGTACAATTATCAGGTGGGTAGTGCCCACCCGATAAGTAGTCATGCAAAATTATTTAGGAAACTCCAAGTGTTGCTGCCCTTGGATGTTGGCCTGGAATACCTGGAACCGGCGACCAATTTGCGTTACTCCAATCTCCGGTGGTAGCAATTTATCTATTTTAGCCTGCTCCAAGATCTGTGCTATGGCAATAATACGGAAATTATAGAATATTTTGATTACCTATAAGAATCCCGTTCGTACTGAGTCTTACCCAAAATATGAGAGATGTGTAGGTTTTTGGGCAACAAGAGCGCAACTCAACTGTGCATCTAGATAGTTGCTGTAGCTGCTCCACTGATAAGTACCTAGAGCTTGGTCGCTGTAGAACAGATTTTGGGTAAAGGAATGAGGGGGAGAGGGGGAGAGGGACTGACCAGTGACCCAAATAAGGAATGAGGATTTCTACTAAGGTGTACAAAATTCTTACGCCCTAGCTTACAGGACTTTAGGGCTTCTCGAATAAACATCTTGTTTAATCGGAGTTCCTAAGTGCTAAATTTCCACCGGATTTCAACCTGGCCTTACTGGTCACTGGTCACTGACACTAGGCTTCCTTATTCAAAAAGTTCTGGAGCTGCTCGATCGCAATTTTACCGATCCTTAAAAATGCCCAGCCGCCCGCCACGAGAATGGGCAGCAAAACTACTATAATCCGCCAGTCCATGTTCTGTTGTCCTCCCAAGTTTAAGTTTTTTTAATCATTCTCATATTATTATATTATTGACCCAACTGAGCGAGATTTTCACAATTGAAATTGCCCTGCGCAGCGGAGGGGGCACGCTCCGGGCCCCCCCTCGTTCCCACAGCTCCGCCTGGGAACGTGCGAGTAGGGTTCCTAGATGTGCGACATATATCACTTGATACAGCCTGGCGGTAGGACTAGCTAGTGCACCCGGAGTAAATCGAACGACAGCCCAATTCAATGGGGCTGGGAGAACCCCGGGTTGGTCCCTTTGCCAGCATGCACCAGCGCCAGATGTTGATAATGCTGAGCATGTTCGATCAGTTCTTTTGCTTTCGTTGGGGAAACCTCCCGTACCCACTGAGCCGGAACCCCCAGCACCAGGGAATGAGGCGGCACATCCTTGGTCACCACCGCACCTGCACCGATGATGCTACTGGACCCTACCCGCACTCCATTGAGTACCACCGCACCAATACCAATCAGACTACCCCGTTCAATATAGGCACTGTGAATCACTGCCCGATGACCCACCGTGACATAATCGGCTATTATCGTCGGCTGATCGGGGTCGCCATGTAAAATCGCCCCATCCTGAATATTTGTACATTCTCCAATTTCTATCCGTTCCACATCCCCCCGCACCACGGCTCCATACCAGATGCTCGCACCGGCTCCTATCTGCACCCAGCCGATCACCGTGGCATTTGCCGCCACAAAAGCAGCAGGAGATAAATCTGGAGTTGGCCAAGAGGAAATCGGGTTTTCAGATGCGGTGGTGAAACTTCTCATAATAGCAATCGCTGCAACAGGTGAATGGTCGATATTTCCTGGATGCCATCACGGAGCGAAGAGCAGCCAGGAAATATCGAAGTAAAATTGGCAATAGGTTAGAATGCCCCTAGTTATAAGAAAACAACTGGTAGCAGGTCCAGAGTTCATTATGCTCTTGAGTGCCCGATGATCAATCCAGGATTACAATACCCCATATTTGGGGCAGAGATTCAATGCCCATATTGCCGTCAGATGATACCAGCATTGACCCTGATGGATAGTTATATATGCCCCCGTCATGGTGCATTTGAGGCAGACCCGAAAACCAGTGAACTCGTCCACCTCCAGTCAGGGCGTCACTGGCGTCGCTGGAACGACCAATGGTATCGGCAGCATACCCATCCCGATGGGATTAGGTTTGAAATCCACGAAGCCCTCGATCGGCTCTATACTCAAGGATACCGGGCAACGCGAGTGATTATTGCAATGCGCTATAAAGAGTTGATTGGCTCCTATCTAGAACGTAGCATCCCTTGGCGCCCCCAGATAGAACCACAGCCACTCCAGCTTTATGGTTTGCCAGTCTCCTTTAGTCCAGACCCGGCAGATGAACCTTGCTGGGAAGTAATAAATTTTGACTTAGAAAAAGAACCGGGCACGCCAGTGCGTTATCCCTATTTCCGCCTATTTGAGTGACCAGTCAAATGCATCATGTATCCATCCGTACTGCGAATATACACCAGGCGATCTCCTTCTACGAACAGCTAGGCTTGGCGGTAAAGAAACGGTTTACTACCGGGATGACTTTGGCCTGCTGGATGGAAGGGTTGGGAGGGCGCATCGAATTGATTCAAATTCCGGAACCGCGTCCGGCAGCAGATGCTTTTGGCGATGAACATTATACTGGATATTACCACTTATGCTTCGATCTGACGGAGGTGACAACTGACTTACCCAGCTGGTTGGCGGCCTTGGCCGGACGCTTGAGGGACTCAGGGCAGCTGCCACCAATGCAGGTACTACTGGAGCCTACTCAGCAAATGATCGGCGATCGGGTTTACGAAGTGGCCTTTATAGCGGACACGGACTCCTTGCCTCTAGAATTTATACGGATGTTGGCCAATGGTAGGTAATCAGACTTTAGCTCTTGCTGATAATTGGGCTTATCTGAGACTAGAATTAAGCTGGCTAGACCGCTTGCTCAGGTTAGCAGTGGCGCGACAGCGACAAGATGTCAAAGAAATCGATCGAGTTGCCAAGTCGAAAGTGGACCAAGCGACGAGTCACTGGTGGAAGGGGTTGATCTCCCTGGAAAAGCAAATAGGAAATGATGACAAACACCAGAGACAACCTAATATCCCAGGGCTAACTAACCCCCCGCTCCCAAATAGCTATCAGCAACAGTTGGAAGCGAGAATTAAAGCAAGTTACGCTCAGGGGATAGTGCTGGGATTACCTTGCCTGCGCGATCGGGCGGCTTTGACCCTATTCGAGAAAAATCTGGTGCTCATTACTCTAGCACCAGAAGTAAATCGCCACTACGGACAGCTTTATGCCTACCTGCAAGGAACCGAAGGAGAAAGTCTGCCGACAGTGGACTTAGTGTTTCGGCTGCTGTGTCGTAATGACACGGACTGGCGAGATGCGCGCGCTCGCTTGACGAGCAATTCTCCCTTAATTAAGCTAGGTTTAGTAGAACTCCTAGATGCTAATGCTCAAACCCTTTTGGAACGCAGGCTTAAACTATACGAGAGGCTAGTGAATTACCTGCTAGCTGCTTCCCCCGACCCGCAAGTGCTAGAAAGCTTGGTACTCGAAAAGAATAAGAAATTGTCTTCGATATTGGAAATTAGCCGTATTCCGAAACATTGGTCAGATTTGATTTTGCCCGCAGAACAGTTGGGATCTTTGCAACATATATGCAGACAGTGGCAATTACAGTCCCAGGTAGATATTGTCTGGGGATTTGAACGCGTTCCCAGGCGGAGCCAGGGAACGAGGGCGGGCATAGTGGTATTATTAACAGGACCAGCTGGTACAGGTAAAACAACAGCAGCCCAGGCGATCGCCCATAGCTTACAAAGACCTTTAGTAACGACGGATTTAGCTTTACTGGACAGCTATGGTCAAAAGCAAGTATGGGCAGAAATACAGCTTGTTCGCTATTTAATTAGTACAATAACAGCATTTAGTAAACCAGTTCTTAAACGTATTTGTTCCCATC
>JACOMV010000013.1 GCA_014324065.1 Hormoscilla sp. SP12CHS1
CCGAGCCGCATTGCCCAATTGATAAGCAGTGACTACTTTTTGTCTAAGGTCCAGAGAGTAACGTCCCATAGCTGAATTTCTGCATTGAGTATAGCTCTAGTTTAGCACAAAAATGTTCTACTTGTTTCCTGAACAAGCTGTATAGCTTCTTGGCAGGAAATTGTCAAGGGTGAATAAATAATAAGGGTCTGATAGATCGCCCGTGGAGTCCCGGTAGCCCCTGCTGGGAGGCTGTGGGCGGATTTTATGATTTTTTAACGCCATACACTGATGCCCAGTCTAGAATGGAGATGCATCGGAGTTAGGCGAGAGCAAATATGATGGAAACTATTATCGGGACGGCTTTAGTTATAAGCATCTTACTGGGACTCTCGGGACTGAAAATAGATCAGGAATATCAGCGGGGCGTGATTTTTCGCCTCGGGAGGATGAAAAGTGTCAGGGGTCCGGGGATGTATTGGATTATTCCCGTGCTGGATCAAAAGAAACAAGTGGATATCCGCACGAAAACTGTAGATATCCAGCCACAAGAAACGATAACGGCTGATAGCGTTACGATTAAGGTAAATGCTGTCCTATACTATCGCTTAATTGACCCGAATAAAGCGATAAATAAGGTGGAAAACTACGAGATTGCAGTATATCAAACGGCATTGACTACTTTACGCAACGTGGTGGGGCAAAATATCCTGGATGATGTGCTGCAAAACCGCGATAAAATTAACAATACAATCCAAGAAATTGTCGATGAAGTTACGGGTCCTTGGGGGGTGGTGATCGAACGGGTGGAAATGAAAGATGTGGAAATTCCTCCGAGTATGCAACGGGCGATGGCTAAAGAAGCGGAAGCGGTCCGGGAAAAACGCGCTCGCATAATTAAAGCGGCAGCGGAACAGGAAGCTTCGATTAAATTAGCTGAAGCTTCTCAGAAGATTGTAGAAAATCCGGCGGTTTTGGAATTGCGACGCTTGCAAATGCTGACGGAAATTGGGGCTGAAAATAATACTACTACGGTGCTGATGATACCTTCTGATTTCCTCATGATGGCAAAAAACTTATCAGATGTTGTGCAAGCAGCTACAAAGTCACAAGATAAATCAGCAGAAAAAGCGGAAACTTCGTCAGTAAGTTCGGAGACGGTAACCCCCCAGCTGCAAGAGTCCAGAGAAGTGAATTTGAATTTCCTTGCTGATGGGCAACATTCGACATCTGATAAAATTCTAGCTGATAGTTAGGAGATTGAGGTCCTTCTCTTCGCAGGAGGGGGCCTTGTCGAGAAAGGATTTAGCCCACGCTTTGTGGACTTTTACTCTTAGCCTCTGTTTTAACCGGAGGCGGCCTGTTGCGATAGGTGCAAGATATGAGTTAAAACCCACTGAAAGCCTTGTCTAGAAAGTGTTTTTCCCTCGTTATGGAGGCGGATCCTCTAGTTGAAAATGGTGCAATATATGAGTTAAAACAGACTAATAAGCTAATTATTATAAATTGTAGCAGTGTTTGTCAAAAACGGAAATTAGTCAAGAGAAAGCTCGTGCTTTAGGGAAATTTTTCCATACTTCAAGGATTTGCAAAAAGTAGGGAGTGGGGAGACAGAAGTGGGGAGTGAAGAACCCCAACGCCATTCTCCTCTACTCTCTACTCCCCACTCCCTAACCGAGAAGTATTGGGGTTTCTTTGACTATCTCGGTGGAGATGCGAAAATCACCTCCCAGAAACCCGGTTTCTGGTCTGCTCGCGATCGGGGGGCGATCCGATGCCAGCTGAGAAACCGGGTTTCTTTGAATATCTCGGTGGGAATACGAAAATCACCCTCCCAGAAACCGGGTTTCTGACCTGCTCGCGATCGCCCATCGCATGGGACTATCCAAAGGCGCAGTTCCTGACGGTTCGGAGTATACCTGACATGTCAAGGCGATCGGGGGTTAACAATCAAAAATAAATCAGCTAAAATAAATAGAGTGCGATCGCGATCGTAGTCAGCATATCCACCAGATCGGAATTAGACTCTATGAGTATCAATGTAGCGTTCCCGGAAGAATTGTTAGTAGCCGCCCGAGAATCGGACGAGAGCTTTGCTCGTAAAGTGAAGATATACACTCTTGGACACTTGTACGCAGAGGGCAAAATATCATCAGGTATAGGTGCCCAAGTCCTAGGGTGTAACAAGTGGGAGTTTGATCGACTCCTCAGCGAGTATGGTTTTGCGGTGATAGACTATACAGCGGCAGAACTGGAAATGGAGGCGAAAACTAGCAGAGAAATTGCTGCCAGGGTGAAAAAATCGTGAAGGTTATTGTTGACGCCACCCCGATAATCGCCCTGTCTATGATTAATCGCCTGGAAATATTGCACGAGTTGTTTGATGAGGTGATCGTTCCCCCTGCGGTTTATCAGGAAGTAGCGATTCATGGAGCCAGTCGGCCAGGAGCAGCGGATCTGGATAATGCTAGTTGGATTCAGGTACAAACTCCAACCGCTGCGACAAGGATTGAGCTGATGTTGATGGGACTAGATGCGGGAGAGCTGCAGGTAATTATGTGAGCGCGTGAACTAACACCTGACTGGGTAATAATCGACGAGCGACTGGGTAGGCGAATGGCGCTAGTGATGGGATTGCCAGTAAAAGGAACAGTGGGAATTTTGTTGGCTGGGTTTCGCGCTGGATATCTGTCAAAAATAGAAGCAAAAGATGTCGTGCAGCTCCTGCTTGACAACGGAATTCGCCTCGGTTCCCAAATAATTACTTGGTTTGAGACAGAGTTAGAACAACCCTGAATAGTAGCTTGTGAAATTTTGGGTATTCTGGGTGACCAATGCACTGGCTGTGAGGGGCGATCGCCCGGCGAAAAAACACTTGACAAGTATGAGATATTTGTGCTAAAGGGTATGAGAGGAGTAAATGGCACCAGTTAGGTTTCGTGCGGAGACCCAACCTACTGTGTATAGGTTAATGTATTATATTTGTGGTATGATTGCCCCAGAGCAAGTAAAATAGACGAAATTGCAAGACCAGGTAACTGGGGAGGTAGCAAGATCGAAACTATCTACGGAAATCTTCAGGGTCTCAAACCAAGTCAACTGAAGCAGTTGCAACGACTTTATCATCAGCGCCTTCCGGGCGATCGCCTGACAACGGCAGAATTTGCCCAGCGACTGGCGGAGATCGGCACGGAAATCAACCAACCCCTCTGTAGCTACATTAATCGCCGGGGACAGGTAATTCGCGTCGGGGTGGGGACTCCCCGCCAAATCCAAATACCGCCTTTGGAGTTACCTCGCTACGGTGCGGAACGACTCTGCGGTATTCGCTGCATTGCTACCCAACTGAAGTCTCACCCTCCGAGTGAAGATACTTTGACAGCAATGGCCATCCAGCGTTTAGATGCATTGGTCGTTCTCACTCTCACGGGAGGTGGGTTTACTCGCCGAGGTGGTGGGGCGACGGGTTACGTAAAAGAAGCATATTTAGCCCATCTCGTCCCCCATAAAGAAGCAACCTGGACTCTTTCCCCTCCCCTGAGTCTGGACGAACTGGGCGATCGGGATTTTCTGGACTTAGTGTCCGGACTGGAAGAGGAGTTCCGCCGGGAATATGTGGCCCAAGAGGTAGACTCCGACCGAGATCGGGTGCTGCTAGTGGGTCTGAGGACCGATGATATCGGGTCCAGTGGGTTTGAAAATGGTTTAGCAGAATTGACCCGGTTGGTGGAAACTGCTGGTGGAGATGTGCTCTCAGTCATGCGCCAAAGGCGATCGCGCCCCCATCCCCAAACGGTAGTCGGTGCGGGGAAGGTGCAAGAAATAGCCTTGACAGTGCAAACAATAGGGGCGAATTTAGTGGCCTTTGACCGAGACCTGTCCCCGGCCCAAGTCCGGAACCTGGAAGTGCAGACAGGGGTGCGAGTGGTAGACCGGACAGAGGTAATATTGGATATTTTTGCCCAACGGGCTCAATCTCGGGCTGGTAAATTACAGGTGGAACTTGCCCAACTGGAGTATACCCTACCCCGCCTGACTGGACGCGGTCAAGATATGTCCCGACTGGGGGGCGGTATCGGGACTAGGGGTCCGGGGGAAACTAAGTTGGAAACGGAACGCCGCGCGATCGGGCGGCGCATTTCCCGACTGCAACAGGAAGTTAATCAACTGCAAGCACATCGATCGCGACTGCGGAGTCAGCGACAGCATCGGGAAGTGAGTAGTATAGCAGTGGTGGGCTATACAAATGCGGGCAAGTCTACCCTGCTGAATACATTAACTAATGCGGAAGTTTACACCGCAGACGAGCTATTTGCGACCCTGGACCCCACTACCCGACGGTTGGTAGTGAATGATGGGGAAACGGGGGAGGCGCGGACAATTTTGCTGACAGATACGGTGGGGTTTATTCACGAACTGCCACCACCATTGATCGATGCTTTTCGTGCTACCTTGGAGGAAGTAACGGAAGCTGACGCTTTGCTGCATCTGGTGGATCTCTCCCATCCCGCTTGGCAGAGTCACATCCGATCGGTGATGCGTCTGCTATCGGAAATGCCTGTCACTCCCGGACCAGCATTGGTGGTGTTTAATAAGATTGACGAGGTAGATGGAGATACCCTGGCATTGGCCCAAGAGGAGTTTCCCCAAGCGCTATTTATTTCCGCCAGTCAGCGCTTGGGACTGAAAACCCTCCGTCAGAAACTCGCCCAGTTGGTTCAATACGATACAATAAAATGAGTGAGAGATGCCAAAAATTATGACCAGTATCACGATCAGTAACCTTGATGAAAGCCTCTTATCCCGCTTACAAAAGCGAGCAGAAGATAGCGGACTGTCCCTCGAAGAAGAGGTCAAAGAAATCCTCCAGGCCGCCCTATTGACAGAAAACAACTCTCAACCCTTAAATCTTGCCGAAGCCATTGAGCGACGTTTTGCCCATTTTGGGGAGTTTGAGATACCGGCGATCGTCAGAGAACCCATACGCGAACACCGGAATTTTGAGGACTTACATGATTATACTTGACACAAATGTCTTATCAGAACTGATGAACCCAAAAGGATCTAAAGTTGTTCGTCAATGGGTGGCAGCACAACCAATAATGAATCTTTTTACAACCACCATAACTCAAGCTGAAATTCTCTATGGCATTGCTTTATTACCCTCTGGAAAACGTCAAACTGAACTCGGCAAAACGGTGGAACGGATGTTTAATCGAGATTTTGCAGGGCGGATTTTATCCTTTGATGAAAAGGCGGCGATCGCATTTGCTATGATAGCTAGTAAAAGAAGACGGACAGGTTCCCCTTTAACTATAACTGCCGAGCGGGTGTTTGAGGCGGGCCGATAAAACAGTGAGAGGGGTGGTTTCAAATCTATGATTTGCAGTCGATACAGATTTTTAAGTGCGATCGCCAGACCGATGTCATGGGTAAAACACCGCCAAAAAAGCTGTCATTGAGGGACTAATAGAATAGAAAGGAAAGCTATAAATGTGTCAGATTTTTCCGGAACGGTGGAGAGTAGTATAATGTCTAAGATCGAAATATACACCTGGAGCACTTGTCCCTTTTGCATTCGTGCCAAAGGTTTGCTCAATAAGAAAGGGGCCGAGTACACGGAATACTGCATTGATGGGGATGAGGAGGCCAGGCATAAAATGGCCGATCGTGCCAATGGACGCACCTCTTTGCCTCAGATTTTCATCAATGACCAGCATATCGGCGGTTGCGACGATATCTACGAGTTAGAGTTTCAGGGAGAGCTAGACTTCCTGCTAAAATAATCGTTGGTCAATAGACGCCCTCACCCTCAAGGGTGGGGCTACTCGAACAAAGCCCGCCTTCGCGGGCTAAATAAAGAGAAGCGTAATGAAATTATGAAATTTGCCTTTATTATTGACCCGATCGAGGGTCTGGATCCAACTCACGACACGAGTGTGGCGATAATGGAAGCTGCACAAATTCTAGGTCATGATGTCTGGATTACTGAAGCGAATCAGTTGCATGTTATTAATGGTAAGGCGTGGGCGCTTTTGCAGTCGGTGCAGCTAACCCCCGTGCAGTTGGCAGAAGGACGCTGGGTGGCCCAGTCCCCTTGGTTTCAGGTGGGCGCTCGCACATTACAATGCCTTGAGGAGATGGACGCGGTGTTCGTGCGCACTGACCCACCTGTGACCATTGCTTATCTCTATGCTACCTATATTCTAGATTACATTGACCCTGCCAAAACCTTAGTGCTTAATTCACCCAAGGGGTTGCGGAATGCTAATGAGAAAATGTATGCTCTCCAGTTTACAGGGGCAATTCCCGAAACGATCGTCAGTGCGGATAAGCAGGTAATCCGAGATTTTATGGAGCAGAAAGGCAAGGTTGTGCTCAAACCCCTGGGGGGGAAGGCGGGTGAGGGTATTTTATTGCTAGAGGAGGGCGATCGCAATTTCAATTCTCTGGTCGAAATCAGCACTCAGCAAGGCAGAAATCCGGTAATGGTGCAGACTTTCTTGCCTGCTGCCAAAGATGGAGATAAGCGAATTATTCTCCTGAATGGCGAACCTATAGGGGCAGTAAATCGCATTCCGACTGGGGCAGAATTTCGGGGGAATATGGCAGTTGGGGGCCGGGTTGCTAAGGTAGACATTACGGAACGAGAGCGAGAAATTTGCGCTCAGTTGGCACCTGTGCTGCAACGGGATGGTTTATATTTTGTTGGCATTGACGTAATTGGTGGCTATCTGACAGAGGTGAATGTTACCAGTCCTACGGGCGTGCGGGAAGTTGACCGCTTGGATAGCGATCGGCGTGTGCAGTTGGGACAAAAGGTGATTGCATGGGCAGTTGAGAAACAAGGGGGATGAGGGGCAGGGAAAACCCACGCTTTGCTAAATTTTATTTACAAAAACGACAAATTACGATCCGTACCAATAGATCGTAAAATTTGACAAAAATTTGCCCTAGATCCGAGGCGTAAATCCTTCCCAGGCTGAGCTTGGGAACGAGGGTAAGCTAGAAACAAGGGTAGAGGAATCATTAATCAGAAATATGGCTAATGCTCATGTGATCGGACTGGGAAAATCGGGAATAGCAGCAGCAAGACTGCTAAAACGGGAAGGGTGGCAGGTGACGGTGAGCGATCGGGCCACGTCAGACAGCTGGCGCCAACAGCAGCAGCAACTCCAGAGTGAAGGAATAGCAGTACAACTGAATTATGCCTTCGATCTGGCAGTCCTGGAAAAACCTCAGCTAATTGTTGTCAGTCCCGGCGTCCCTTGGGATGCGCCTGTATTAGTCGCAGCTAGAGATCGAGGAATTGAGACAATAGGAGAAATGGAACTGGCGTGGCGACATCTGAAATCTTGCCCCTGGATTGCCATCACTGGCACGAACGGCAAAACTACTACGACATTTTTAATTGCTGCCATCTTTCAAGCAGCAGGTTTGCAGGCACCCGCCTGTGGTAATATCGGTTATGCTGCCTGTGAGTTGGCCTTAAGACCGGGTAAATCTCCAGATTGGATAATTGCCGAACTCAGCAGCTATCAAATCGAATCATCCCCAGGAGTTGCACCTATAATTGGCGTCTGGACGACCTTTACTCCCGACCATCTCAGTCGCCATAAAACCCTGGAAAATTACTACGATATTAAGGCAAGTCTGCTACAAAGATCGCAGCTACAAGTTGTAAATGGGGACGATGACTATTTGCGCCAGATGGGTTTGACTCAATGGCGTTCTGCTTGCTGGACGACTGTGAAAGGTAAAGGACAGTTGTTGGGCGATCGCGCCCAAGGGGTCTACATTCAGGATAGATGGGTGATAGCCCAGGGCGAACCCATTGTCCCCGCTGCGGCGCTACGGATGCCAGGTATGCACAATCAGCAAAATATGTTGATGGCGATCGCGGCAGCAAGATTGGCGGGGATAGAGAAAGAGGCGATCGCCCGGGCCATTAGGGAATTTCCAGGAGTACCCTATCGGTTAGAACTAATTAGAACCTACCAGAAGATTGACTTGATTAACGATAGCAAAGCGACTAATTACGACGCGGCCCAAGTAGGATTATCCTCTGTAAATAGTCCGGCAATTTTGATTGCTGGGGGCCAAGCAAAGGAGGGAGACGATATCCTCTGGATGCAAACCATTAAAGGGAAGGCCGCAGCAGTGTTACTCATTGGCGATGCTGCGGAACAGTTTGCTAAACGCTTGCAACAGGTTGGTTACGAATCTTATGAAATTGTCGAAACTCTGGATAAAGCGGTACCCAAAGCAGTAGAATTAGCGCAACAATATCGAGCAAAAGTGGTCCTGCTTTCTCCCGCTTGCGCTAGTTTTGACCAGTATCGCAACTTTGAAGAACGGGGGGAACATTTCCGTCAGCTTTGTCAGCAACTAGAGAGTTTATGCATTTAATTGATGACATTATTGTCTGGTTCTACCTGTTGGCGATCGTGCTGTTGGGCATATTTCTCCAGCGGAAAGCATCCGCTGGCATAGAATCTTACTTTTTGGGCGATCGGAATATACCTTGGTGGGTATTGGGGGCTTCCGGGATGGCTTCCAATACCGACATCGCTGGTACAATGGTGTTAACATCATTAATCTACGCCTTGGGAACGAAGGGATTTTTTATCGAGATCCGGGGTGGCATTGTCTTAATAATGGCAATATTCATGATTTTTATGGGCAAGTGGAACCGCCGGGCCCAAGTCATGACCTTAGCGGAATGGATGCAGTTGCGTTTTGGTGGCGGACGGGAAGGAAAGATCGCCCGGATAGTGAGTGCTGTTTCTACTATTATATTTACCATTGGTGCGATTAGTTACTTTGCCGTCGGTGGGGGCAAGTTCTTAGGACAATTTATCGGGTTCGATGACCGCTTGGCCTCGACTTTACTCATCATCCTAGCATTGATATACACCGCCATTAGCGGTGTATATGGGGTGGTATTAACAGATGTTTTTTCAGGGAGTATTGATTTTTGTCGCAGTTATTTATATTTGCGCGATCGCCCTACAAACCCCACCTCTCCCGGAGACATTTGCCATCTCCATTCCGGGAACAGATCGCTTGCAAGAGTGGAATTTTAGCGAGGGTCGTAGTATATTGCCCCCCATGCAGGTATACTTGCCAGGAGACTATGCTAGTTTCAACTTGTTCGGCGGTATCCTTTGCTTCTATCTCTTGAAAGTCTTGATGGAAGGGTTTGGCGGTGTCGGCGGCTATATGATGCAGCGATATCTTCTCTTTTGTGCGGGTAGCGCTCCCAGAAGATATCGAAGCTATTTGGCCGCCAAAAGCGATCGGGAAGCAGGGTTGCTGTCCCTATGGTGGATTTTCTTACTTTCCTTTCGCTGGCCTTTGGTAACCGCTTTTGCGATCCTGGGCATCAATTACCAAATCTTGTCCCTGTTACTGATTGTACTTTCTATCGGTTTGTACTTCACCTGGTACAGACATCTAGGAAAAGAAGTCCCGTTACCTTCAAACCCGCGGCTAAAGTCGGTTTTTAACCGACTAAAAACATTGTCATTTTAGCTATAATTTCTCTGCTTTACGACGTACTATTTGATGCGTATAGTTAGCTTTCAAAATAGTCCAATTAAAGATCCATGTAATCCACAAAAAGTAATTTGGGCCTATGACTCTAAAGCTTTATGTCCTGTTCAAGACTTCAATCTTGCAGTTGCTGATTTGTCTCTAGCTGAAGTAATTTTAGATATAGCCAGCGATGATGAATGTCCAAAACAGCTTTTATTTTTACAATGTGCCTATTTGATTATTGGAGATCCTGTACGTTCAAATTATAAGACTTATAGAAGATATGAAATTGTTTCTTTCAGAAATAAGCAAAAAAGGCCACATTAAACTAGATAAGCTTCACGAACGTGCAGAAAAATTAATGTCAAATACTTCATCCTTTAACTATACGTTGTGGTGCGATGGTTGGTTAGCTTGCGATCGCACAAAAAGCTAAAAGAGTGCTGCTTACGAATAGGAGATCGCTTACCTTGACATTTCTTTGCATTTAAGTTCTTGACAACACTCCAATCAGGAGTGTTAGTATAAAATATAAGCTCTGACCTGTCTGAAAATATTGTTTTTTACTGTAGGTTGAGTTGAGGTCCCTTACCCAACAGCATCCATGCATGTTGGGTTTCGTGCTTATATCAACCCAACCTCGGTATTAAGGTGAATTATCCTGCAGTATCGCTTGACATGCATGATAGTATATAAAAACATTGTCATTTTAGCTATAAGTTCTACGCTTGTCGCGCCGGGGCACGGCGATCGCCCCATTTCTGCTCAGGTTCCGAACAAGAAACCGGGTTTCTGGCCTTCATAAGTCAGCCCCCGATCGCGGGTGCGAATCGAATACTTTTACTGCGATTATTGATTATTTCATCAACTTTCAACTTAGATAAATCCCGAAGTCTCCTCATTAGAGATTCCCAATATCTAGCATCTCTCCCCCGAATTGAAAATTTATCCTTGTCATCTTGATAATACCTGAAGGAAAACACTGTGCCCTCAGGTATCTCTATTTTCTCCACCTTTTTTTTATCTAAAGATGGTTTGGGAATATCTGTTTTTTTACTTTTATTCGACGGCACGACTCTTGTAAAACTCTCTCATTGATGATTGAGAAATGATAGCATGAGATGGTTCATCTTTAGGCAAACCTTCCCTAGTTTTCATCCAAGGGTCTTCCCGACAAACCAGTTCTAAACCAGTGCCAAGAAAATATTCTACTGTTATATCCTCCAAAAACTCCTCTAATTCTGGCGAAAAATCTGGTTGTTTAACCTCCTTGATAATGGGTTTCCATTGAAATTTTTTGTACTCCTCAAATAAGGTCGGGATAACAGGACCATGTACCCAAGCTTCAAAATCATCTTCAAACAGGGGACTGTCGTGGATCGCCAGATACCATGCTTGAGCATAATAAACTAGCTTTTGTAGCTTCAGGTTACTGATGAATGAGCCAGAGTCCTTTGCCACCCAGATGAAGTAGTCGGCTATTTCCTCAGCAGTTGTTATTGTTTTCCTGTCTTTTCTGGACAATGTTGCTCGATCGCTCATAGATGTAGACCCTCGTAGTTGGGCATTTTTATTATAGCACGGGAGCGCAAAAACAAAACACCAACATACTGCGGGCGATCGCTTCATTTCCGATCGCGCAGCAGCCATTCGCAAGCAAGAAACCGGGATTTCTGCGACTTTGCAGGACAAGGGATATCAAGCATTGAAACCGGGTTTCTTGCCCTCATAAGTCAGCCCCCCGATCGATCGGGCAAGGGAACCTCTTTAGAGAGTATCTGGATCGATACCCAACTCTTGC
The DNA here is from genome assembly GCA_014324065.1 of Hormoscilla sp. SP12CHS1. Taxonomy (GTDB): domain Bacteria; phylum Cyanobacteriota; class Cyanobacteriia; order Cyanobacteriales; family Desertifilaceae; genus Hormoscilla. The sequence continues at coordinate 11,318 of JACOMV010000013.1, forward strand.
AACTTTTCTGCCAGCATTTGGGCACGTTGTTCTGCTTGTGATGCACGTTGTTCTGCTTGTTTAGCGCGTTCGTCTCCTGTCAGGAGAACATTACCCTTCCGATCGCACCAGCGCAACCAGACATCCTGCCTGCCTTCAAAAACACCTGACCAGAGAGTTACGCCCAGCCCGACTTCTAATAGCCAAGTTTCATTTGTTTCTTCGTAGCGCCTTTCCCTGAGTTCATGCACTCGCAATACCTTTTTTCCCAATTGCTGGTTGGGGTCATACACTATGTAGTATTTTACCCCAATTTGGGCATAAGTCTTGAGTTTGTCTTCCCCCTCCTTGTTCGAGACGATTTTTATTACCACTTCTGGCGGTTTCCCAAACTTCCATACCATGTAGGAACGGTTTTGCTTTTTCCACCAATCTTGCGGAACCGTTACATCCAAACTCAACAATACATCTGGCACAATCGCTGGTTCTTCCGATGTATAGAAGAGACCGACATTTGCTGCTGCTAAAATTTTCGGCCTTGGGGGAGAACTGTAAATTGAGCTTGCCAAGAGGCGTTGTTGTTTTTCCGAGCCCCAATTGTCCACTGGCGTGTTATCCTCCGTCACTAGATTACTAACATCTGGTTCCCAGCAGTCTGTCTTGGTTATCACTGCTTGCTCACTCATGATATCTCTCCTAGATTGAGCGCTATTTTAATTTTACCTTATTTGGGGGCGATCGGGGTAATTGTTGATAATATAATAATTAAGCGATCGCCTCACGGTTACTTGACCATGGCGCCGGTGTACACAGCAGTCACATCTGACATCTTCGGGTTGCGCCGGGGCACGGCGGCAGTTACATCTTACATCTTACATCTGAACCGATAATCTGTTGATGCCCTGCCCCTACCGATATTGCGATCGCGATCGCGCCCCGGATCGGGCGATCGCACCTGTAGTCCCCCGGACTTACCCACAGGCTATCGCGCAGACTGTCTGCGGGTAGCGAAAGATCTCAAAGAGCTAATATTTCATTGAGGTGCAAAGCTACAAAAATGCCGACATCTACCTGAATCTTTTGATGAAGGTAACCATATACCTAAAACAAAATGATGCGGGACAGAATTTGCTTGGGCTAGTAATATATGAACGACGCCGTTTAGAACCAGAAAACTCCGAATCATATGAATGGTTGTTAAATACCGGTAAAATCCTGCGGATCTACCTAGATGAAATAGATATAGCAGCGGAACGGACTCTGGGAATTGGCTTAGTCAAGCTGATCGTCGAAAAGGAAAAGAATGCCGTATCCCTTGCCAAACAGCTAATTGCTCAAACACGGTCAGAATCGACGGATGACGAACAGACCGAAAAGATGCTAGAATTGATTGAAACGATCGTCGTGTACAAGTTTGCAGATAAAAGCCGAGAGGAGTTGCAAGCCATGTTAGGACTAGAAGACATTAAAGAGACAAAGTTGGGAAAAGAATTGTTGGCAGAAGGTTGGCAAAAAGGTCGGCAAGAAGGTTGGCAAGAAGGCCGGCAAGAAGGTTGGCAAGAAGGTCGGCAAGAAGGTCGGCAAGAAGGGGAACAACTTGGCCGCTTAAAAGGTAAGTTAGAAGTGATGCCAGTGATGTTAGACCGAGGTTTTACTTTTGAGGAGATAGCATTACTCTTGAAATTAGAGTTGAACCATGTTCGGCAGGTAACTCAACCAGAAAAACCATCAGAGTCCCTCTAAGGCGATCGCATCCCCCGCGAGCCCCATTTATCCTCGCCCCCCGAACCAGAAACCGGGTTTGGGGGGCGAGGATATTGGCAGAACTACCGATATTTTACATAGTGGCCTCTAGGAGTTGCAAGCCATGTTAGGACTAGAAGACATCAAAGAGACAAAGTTGGGAAAAGAATTATTGGCAGAAGGTTGGCAAAAAGGTCGGCAAGAAGGTTGGCAAGAAGGCCGGCAAGAAGGCCGGCAAGAAGGGGAACAACTTGGCCGCTTAAAAGGTAAGTTAGAAGTGGTGCCAGTGATGCTAAACCGAGGTTTTACTTTCGAGGAGGTAGCATTACTTTTTGAAATTAGAGTTGAACCAGGTTCGGCAGGTAACTCAACCAGAAAAACCATCAGAGTCCCTCTAAGGCGATCGCCCCATTCGGTGCGACCAAGAAACCGGGTTTATACTAGATATTGGGCAAGGAAAACCGAGATAAAGCACCAATAACCCGGTTTCTGGCTCCTGGCCAGATCGCCCATTAAACCGGTCATCACTTCTCTGGCGATCGATCCGGGGGTTTCTTCATTCTATCTGCCGTAGCGCCGGGCACGGCGGTAGTATTATTTGACAAAAGAACCGATAATCTGTTGATGCCGTGCCCCTACCGATATTGCGATCGCGATCGCGCCCCGGAACGTAATGGGCGCTCGCCCCATTTTCCCGCACGAGAAACCGGGTTTCTGGGACAATCTTGGCATCAATACCGATATTTAACAAAGAAACCCGGTTTCACCGCCCCAACGACAAGCCCCCCGATATCGCACCCCGAACAAGAAACCGGGTTTCTGGGACAATCTTGGCATCAATACCGATATTTAACAAAGAAACCCGGTTTCTGGCTCCAATCTTCAAGGCCACTGCCGCCCCACATCAACAATGGCACTCAATACGGGGACGTTTATATTTAAAAAACAAAGCATTTCAATCCCTCAGTTTTGAATCAAGCGGCTGATAAACCTTGAGGTTGCTGCTGTTGCGGACAACTTCTCGAATTGAGACCCCATTCGGTAGGTGTCCCATCGTCCGGGCTTGAATCAGCAAATTCCTCATTGCTGTTGCCTCAACCGGACCAGCCACAACCTGACAACCGCAAGTATTAGCAGTCAACTGGCACAGCAAAGCGTTACGCGCCCCTCCCCCCACAATATGCAGAACCTCGATCCGTTCTTCTATTACCTCTTCCAAGGCGCTGAGGGTTTTCTGGTATGTTGAGGCCAGACTCGACAAGATCCCTCGCACCAGTTCTCCCCGATGCTGCGGTACGAACATTTTCTGTTCCCGGCAATAGTCTTGAATCTTTTGCTGCATATTGCCCCGAAGCCGGAAACGTGACTCGTTGAAATCGATCGAAACGCCACGGTCAGGGGCTGCCCCTGCTTCTCGGAGCAGGGTTTCATAATCATAGCGTTCCCCCGAGTTTTTCCACTCTCGCTCGCATTCTTGGAGAACCCACAAACCCGTCATGTTTCTCAAAAGCCGAACGGAACCGTCTAAACCGACTTCGTTAGTAAATTCCTGTTGCCGAGCCACTTCAGTCAGGAAAGGAGTTGTCCGTTCCACCCCAAACACCGACCAAGTGCCGCAACTTAAATAAGCCCAAGGCTCGCTCTTTGGGGAAGCAGGTACGGCAGCGACGGCGCAGGCAGTATTGTGAGAGCAACCAGCAATGACGGTAACATCAGGGTTGGTTGTCACCGAACCCAATCGAGTTCCCGAAGGCACGATTTCTGGCCAACTATCTGCGGGAATCCCAAATCGAGCCATCAGTTCCCTAGCCCAAGTGCGGCTTTGAACGTCGAGCAACCCAGTGGTACTCGCTAGGGAAACTTCGGCCACGGCACGCCCGCTGAAGCGGTAGTTAAAATAGTCGGCCATCATCAACCGATTGGCGGTTTCAGCCAACAGTTCCGACTCTTGTTCTAGGTCTGCCAGAACCTGGGGCAGAGTATTTTCTTCCATGAAATGGATGCCAGTAGCCTCATAGAGTTCTGAAGCGCTCACCTTTTGTAGGGCCTTGGCCCTCATGGCTAATTTTCTAGGACTCCGGTAGGAGTAAGCGTTGCGAATTGGGTTGCGATCGACATTCAAAGGAACGTAATCTAAACCTATTGAATTAACCGAGAGGCTGTACAGACGGGGAGTGGCATTAAGAGCGCGTTGGAGTCCGGTTTGGAATTCGCTCCACAAGACATCCAAATCCCAGTACAATTGCTCCCCCTCTTCGATAATTGGAGTAGAAAAGCGATGTAGTTCTTCCATCTGGAGGCGATCTCCTTCCAGACGTCCCAGGATGGCGCGACTGCTGGAGGCTCCCAAATCGAAGGCAAGATAAGCAGTGGATGGATATTTGTTGCTAGGCATTGTCTTAAGATTCTCAGGTGTTTGGCTCTGTGTTAGAAAAAGGGTTGGTTTATGCCAAAGTACGAGCAAATTTGCCGCAATTGTTCCTCTGAGAACCCTAGGGTCGGCTCTCCTGCCCGGAGGTTGAGACATTCGTATTGTGCTGCTACTTCGGCATATTCTACCAAATCGCCTGCGGAACGGAGGCTGCTGTCGTGTCTAGTCAAAATTCCGTGCTTGCTCCAGATAATGGCACGATGGTTTCGCAACCCCTCGGTCGTGTTCTTGGCTTGCTCTGGTGAAGTAGGCACGTAAAAGGGAATCACACCAATGCCTTCAGGAAAATTGATGATAGTTTCCGTTTGCCAGCGTAGTAAGCGGCGGTTCAAGGCCACGGTGTCGGCGTAGCGATCGATATGGCTCAGATAAGTGAGGTGGACTGGTTGGGCGTGAATAAGGGCGTGATGGTCGAGCGATCGCCTGGTCACGTGGTCGTTATGCACCCCCAGATGGGAGTTCAATTCGCTAGTCGGTGCGATTTCAGCATCGGCTGCGTACAGGGATGCTGTTTCGCCGTCCGAATTAATGTGGAGCAGGCAAATCACAAGTTCTGGGTGATGGGCGATCTCCCGTTCTCGACGCCCCGTACCGGTGATAATGACCCAGCCACCAGAGAGTGCAGCTGCTGGGAGGGGGAGGGAAATTTCGCCGCGATCGCGCCATCGACTGTCGATGTCTGGCAGTTCCCGAACGAAAACTGAAAAATTGCCAGCAGCTCCCTCAGTTGCATTGATTTGGGACATCCGCTGCCCCACGTTGCTCATTTCCCAGATAATCTCTTTGAGACTTTTCAACATTCAATTCCAGTAACTCTGCAAGCAATATAGCGGATTTCACCCTCGTGAGGTACACCTCTCACTCTTCTTGAAAAACGCTATATTAAACATATTCAGTGACTTGACTCTGCATGATGCGCTTCTTTGAGGCAGGAGCCTTAGAATACCGTTCCCAGGTATAACCTAGAAACGAGAGTAATTCGCAATTGGCAATTGGCAATTAACCAGCAGCTTTATAGTTTTTCACTCGATCGCCTGCGGCCACCCCTAAAGCCTTGGCTAACCAAGGGGGAGGTGATGTGACGATCGCCTTTTGCAATTCCGCCAAATGTTCTCTCACCGGACCCCCTTCGATCTTTTTCATCGGATATAGGCCACCTTTAATCACCTTTGCTGCTGCCGGTCCCCCTACGTAAACTATATAGACAACCTGACAATCTTTAATTATATTTACCCGGAAACTATTTTTATCATCTGACAAATCCGCTTTCGCCGCCGATCTGATATCTATCAGTTTCATCCCGGATCCTGACAACTGATAAATCAGATAACAGAGACAAGAACCAAAATGTCCGTACAAATTTTCTTCAATGTTAGAAGCGACAGCAACTCGAATTGACTCTGGCATTTCCCCTTCAGTATAGGGTTCTATGGGTGGTAAAGACTGTTCTGTATCAACCGTTTCCCCCCATAATATCTTCGTAGCATCTTTTAGGGCCGACACTTCCTTCACCATCATCCTCCCCATCCAGGCTGTAGGTTTGTCCGAAGGCAGTTTTCAAGTTAGTGACTGTAATTCTACTCAAGGTAGTTTCGTCAATTACTTCACCAATGCATTCTTGCAAAGCTTCTATCACATCCCGGGCTGATATTCTCGGCAATACCCTGGCCGCCAAGGCAATTCTGTAGGCCACTTCATCTGAAATCGGTTGTTGGCTCATAACCAATTCTCTCCCTATCTGTTATCTGGCGATCGCGCATCTAACTATGCGCTATCTTTTTTACTTTTATCGCCTCTTGACAAGCTTTTCTATATATTTGACTACTAATTATTAACTTGAATTCTGTAAAATATCTAAATTGCGATCGCCGCCTGGGAACGCGGTGGTTTGAACCGGTTTGAACCCCCTGCGGGGTAAGCATTGGTTTAGTTATCCGTAACCGTAATTGTAGGGCAATTTAACGCCCGATCTGTCAATAATCGCCCACAGGATAATCATAGTTTCTGCCATCTTCCAGAAATCTTTGGATCCCCAGCTTCAGGGCCTTAATAAAACTCACCTTGCCGCCAAGTCCCGTCTGTGCTTCAATAGCAGTTGGGTCAACCTCAACTACCAATTGGGGTACAAAGCAGCTTTGATATCTGATATTGTTTCCATTGCTTGTCTCATCCAGCTATTCTATAATCAAAAATATCGCCATAATTGCCATCCCAGCTCAGGAGAAAATCAATGACTGATTCTACCTTCAAAAGAAAGATCGGGACATGAGTTCTGGTAGTACTGTCCTTAGCTTTAACCATTATACTAGCACAGTCAACAATCTCGGCGGACAAGGCAGACATTCTCGAACCGAACCTGTTCAATCTTCAGGACGAATCTGCTAGAATCTACTACAGGATCGCCCGTTCTACTGGCGAACCCCTGTTTTTTTACAGGACCGAGAGTGGCATTTTACGCTTCAGGGGAGACGAGATTCGCGAAGAAACAACAGCCCTGGGGAAACTGGAGACAGTGACGATCGAGCAAATTCCCGATCTGCGAATAGTCATCCTGACCTTAATTGTACCAGCGGTTAATCTACCAACAAATAGGAGGCAGATTCCCATTAAAACAATAGCAATTGAAACCACCAATGCCACCAGTATCGGCGGTCCGGCCCTGGTTAAGGGACCGTTACAAACTTATCAGATTTTAGAACTGGAGGGAACTGCTCGCTTTGTCGAGTAAAGAGTGCAATTTTTTTTGTTAATTATTTACCCTCGGGCAATGGTGGGCGGTGCCCACCCTACATTTGGTAATGGTATTTAACTCAATTGCACGACTGGTTTATCTTCTAATAAAGTTTGATGGGTTAGCAAGTCCTCTACTGTCATCCGCAGGAAACGCAGATCGTCTACCCGAAATAGTACCTTTACCCGATCGCTGCCGGGATGTCCTGGTGGCCTCAACTGGGCGATCGTCCGGGCCCCATCCCGATCGTTCAAGGGTTGCACGTTCTGTTCGTCACTAGCGAGAATGCGGGTAATCAGGCGACCGCCATCAAAATAGACCTCAGTGGATCCAGTTTGGGCCCCCAATTCTCCGAGAATCAATTCAATTTGGGGCTGATTTTCCACCGAAGCACCCAGAGTTAATTCTACAGCTTCGATCGTGGGATAGGGCTGTCCCTCCTTCACGATCGGATGCCAACTGTGGCGTTTATTGCGCCGGTTCCAGTAGCGAATGCCGTAACTGTGATAGATAAAATCCTTCAGTTCGATGCCTTGCTCTAATTGTAATGCCCCTTGGGCGATCGCCTCAAAAGGTTTTTCGCATCGGATTTTATCGCTATCAAAATACTGCTGTACCCAACTCTGGACTGCGGGAATTTGCACCGTCCCCCCCACCAGCAACACCCCATCGATATCCGCCACCTCCAACCCTTGTCGCCTTGCTTGCTGCAAGACCTGATTCATGGCCTCATCCAGCTGCTCAAAAAACTGGTGCTGTGCCAGAATCTCATTAAAGCGACTGCGGTTGAGTGCCAACTCATAACTTTCCATCTGTGCGACATCAAAGTAAACCTCACTGGCCTCCGAAGTCAGAGACAACTGAATTTTCAACTTTTCTGCCAAGCGAGTAGTCAAAGGCGATTTCACCAAACCCTTAGTTTCAGCAAAATAATCCACCAACCAATTATCGATATCAGAACCGCCCAGATTTTGTCCCGCCTTTGCTAGCACCCGGGCAGTTTTCATCTTTTGTCCCGACTTTTCGGCGAAGGACTTCTCGCCCCACTTGAGAATAAACCCCAAGGGATTTTTCTCCAGACTGCTATCCAACCGCACCAGGGACAAGTCCAGGGTGCCGCCGCCGAAATCAACCACTAGCAAAATTTCCTGGTTTGCCATCCCGTAACCCAAAGCAGCAGCAGTAGGTTCGTCCAACATCCGCACCCGTTCGACAGATAACCCTTGACAAACCTTGCCCAACCAATGGCGGTAAGCTTCAAAACTATCCACGGGCACCGTTAACACCAGGGAATCTTCCGTGCTGAGTTGCTGTAGGATCTGGGAGAGGAACCACTCTCCCACTTGCTCAAAGCTGAGGGTGACCCCATCCAGTTCTGGCATAAATCCCTGGATATGGGCACCTATGCCCCGCTTGAAGTTGCGGAAAAATCTGGCATCCGAACTGACATCTAAACCCTTGTCCCGCACTTGCTGCCCCACCAATACCTTACCCTGGGAGGCATCTTCGGTGTAGACTAAACTGGGAATCAGCGGCGGATTTTGCCCCTGAATCAGGGAAAATCTCGGTAATTTCAGGGTTTCCGGCTGTAGGGTGACCGGGTTCCAGCGGGCAATTACCGTGTTACTCGTACCAAAATCAATCGCGATCGCCATGCCATGTTTCGGATAAGCAGCTACCGGACAATATCTTAGCAGTTTGTAGTAAGCACTAAAGTGCTTCCCGTTTGTAGTAAGCACTTTAGTGCTTCCCAGGCGCTTTCGCGCCTAGATGACAGATGCTGTTTGTACAGATAATGGATTAATGGATTATAATGATGAGCGATCGGGCATTACCACCGGCGAAACGCCGGGGCACTGCCGATCGAATAGAAGCTGTCCAGAAAATCTTTGACCAAAACCTACCTACAGGTTAAAGTCTTTCTATCCACTTTTAAGGAGATACTCAAACTATAGTCGCACCATGCTAAAGCAAATCGTTAATTCGATCAAAACCTACTTCCCAGCGGACGAAGTCCACGCCCACTGCGATGGCCCCTGTGGTGTCTACGACCCAAGTTCCGCCCGCATTGCAGCTGAGGCCGTGGTATCCATGACCAAAAAGATCGTCGAACTGCAACCTCCAGCTGGCAACGATCCACAGGCAACGGTAACCTACAACAACACCCTGTCCCGCTACATCCAGATTAAGGAAGAGCAGGCACAAATTGCCAAAGAGGAGTTGCTGATTCTGTGGACAGACTATTTCAAACCGCCCCATTTAGAGGCGTATCCCGACCTGCATGATACCTTCTGGAAAGCAGCAAAACTCTGCTCCGCTTGCAAAGTGGAAGTAAGCCAGCAACATGCCAATGAACTGATGGCAGCCATTGAGAACATCCACAATATCTTCTGGGCAACGAAGAATCGCGACATTACCTGGTACAAAGCAAGTTGAACCCCAGATACCTGTCAACCCCTAGCGGATAGCGGCATTGGCGAATTATTGCTGTGGTTGCTGCGTCAGCGTCGCAGATTTCGGGTCACTGGCCTCTCGATGCTGCCACTTTTGCTTCCAAGTGATGAAGTGCTGGTCAACCCTCGGGCCTATCGTAGCAGATTGCCCCGACCCGGAGAGATTGTGGTCGCCTGCCACCCCGCCCGGCCTGCCTTGCGTTTGATTAAGCGAGTTGCCGCTGTGTCGGGCGATCGATACTGCCAGCTGATCGGAGATAATCCTGCCCAGAGTACGGATAGTCGATCGTTTGGTGCCGTATCCATCGATCATATCCTGGGTCGGGTGACCAGTGTTTTTAAGTAGATGCCCAGAAACCCGGTTTCTAGCGCTCCAGCGTCAGCGTGTCGCGCACTGCGTATAGAAAAAACCGGGTTCTCAAATTTCAGTTACATTACCAGTCGTAACTCTGGCCAACGCAGCTTGACCGAGAATAAGTCTATTCTCACCAAGAATAAGTCCATTCTTACCAAGAATAAGTCTATTCTCTCTCACTTTAAGCTTATTCTTGCCAAGAATAAGTCCATGCCAGCATCAGAATGAGCAGCACTTTTTTCATGAATTCATGAGCGGCTAGTTTGGGTTTGGGGATGCATCTCATCGTAATTTCTATGAATTTGATGTGGTGAGAGATTATGTTAGGTGTCACTCATGCACTTCCTATGGTCATTACGACGCCAACTAGGGTTACAAAGGTGCCAATCCATGCACCTAAAGGGAAGTTTTCTCTACGCCATATCGACATAATTATAATGTATTGGACTGGTGATAAAGAGGCAAGTACAACTGCACGGAAAATCTCGGTATTGGCAAATGCTGCTAATAAAAACGTCATACCGCCAATAGTACTGACAAACGCACTCAATGCCACAAACTTCAAGTCACTGAGTTGCACTAGTCGCTTCCGCTCACGCAAAGTGATGAAGATTGGTGCAAAAGCAACGGTCGCACTAGCCGTATTAATCTCACTATTAGCAACACGGAGCCGAATGTCATTCATTGCGCTGTCGGCGTCTTGCTGCGACAGGGATGAAAGATCCTGTTGTGCGACGTCGATATCTGCTAGTGAGGGACAAACCACTTTTGCGAGCATTATGTCAGGGCCGCTTTCATCAAACCAAAGGCCCATCGAGTCCTGCTGAACGACAAGTTTGAAGAGTGCCTCACGCACTGTGTTCGCTTCAACTAGCTTATCAAATCGAATAACTCGTACCATTGTTGCCCAAGAGCGGTTTCCTTTAGGCATGTATATGTTCCACCAGCGGCGCTGCTGTGGCGACATATGATACCGATTTTTCTCCCCGATGGGAGGGATGTGGAAAACTTCTTTTGCAGGCGCAGCGTCGATCGTCGCAGCGATATCTTTCAGGACGGAGGTTCTGAACAAATCAGAGAATTCGAGCGATTTTTTCAGGTCATCTTCGATTCTACCAATCAGAAAGGCGATATGCAGGGATGTGCAACCCAATGCAAAAACGTTGTCTTCGATCCCTGGCGTCGGGATTGACAAAATGTTCGCAACAGCGTCCAGCACCCATTTCTCAGTATCGGTGACTGGCGCTTGAGTAGTTGTAGTGCTCTGGTAAAGATGTTTTTGAAGAACGGCTCGATCGATTTTGCCGTTCGCGTTTTGCGGCAACGAGTCTAACAGCCGCCAGATAGTCGGCACGATAGCTTGCGGCAGATATGTCAGAGCGTCTGAGCGTGGTGCATCTGCTGCACAGGTGTCAACTTCTGCTTTCGCGGTCCAAAATGCAGCGAGTCTCGACTCGCTGTCTTCAGTTAGCTTGACACCAACTACTGCAACATCATTGATCGTGTCAAGACGACTGAGTGCACGCTCCACCTCATTTGGATGCACGCGAACTCCGTTAACCTTCAATTCATCGTCAATCCGTCCGACGACGACCAACTCACCCTGATTAGTGATGCGTCCCAAGTCACCAGTGTAATATGTTGTCAGTCCATCGGCGACAGTGAACCGACTATTCTCCTCTTCAGAAGCACCTATATACCCGAAACTTGCATGTGGCGTAGAGATGACGATTTCTCCTACCTCACCATTCCCAGAAAGTCTGAAATCAGTTCCAGGTATAGGTAAACCTACTGGAATTTCTCCGTTAGGGTAATTGATCTCGGGTTTCACACGAAAAAAGAACTTGGCTAGGGTAGTTTCGGTCGGCCCATACAGATTCACGAACTCTGTGATGTTAGGAAAAGCCTGGCGCAGCTCATCGACAGCGACAGCTAAGAGCTTTTCCCCAGCTAAAAACAGCGTTTTTAGAGCAAGTCTATCATCTTGCTGAGCGCGTGCCCATATTTGAGCGACGGATGGAACGGCATGAGTCCTTGTGATCCCGCGTTCCACAAGCCAGGCAACAGTGCTTTGAGGACTCGCTAAATCATTCTCACTTGGAATAACAAGCGTTGCACCATGCATAAGGGGGAGTAAGATATCGCGTAGAGACACATCGAACCCAAGCCCAGTTAGAAATGACACGCGATCGGCTGGACCAATCTTGAACTCTTTTCCTTGCCAGCGGATAAACTCGACTAGCCCATCCAAAGATCCTAAAATTGCCTTGGGCCGACCGGTGCTTCCAGAAGTAAAAAAAACGTAAGCTGCTCGTCTACCGTTCATTGGAACAGCCGATGGTTGAACGCTTCTGTCTTGCGTAATATTCCCATCAGCAGCAATTAGGACACGCGGCCGGACAATATTTACCATTTGAGAGCGCCGATATGCTGGCAGAGCACCATAGATGGGCATTACAATGCCGCCGCAAAATAGAACCGAAAGAAAATCAACGACATATTCAGGAGATTTCGGCCGATTTATGGCGACTATGTCTCCAGTCTTAAGGAAAGGGAGAAATGCCTTAGTACGTTGCTCGATGCGCTCTATAATATTCTTGTATGGGATCGCGTCATTGCCGTATTCGACTGCAGGGTTCTGCAGCGCACCAGCGAACAAGTAATTTCGCAAATCCAAGTGTGTGACGAATTCATTCATATTTCGCAGGATTTCATCTCAAATTCTACCAAACCGAAAACATAAGTAGTTGGACAAAATTAATTGCACAAAGTCTGCAAAACTTGTTATACTAGATATAGCTACTCGTAGATGTAGCAGA
>JACOMV010000014.1 GCA_014324065.1 Hormoscilla sp. SP12CHS1
GCGGACCTGGAAAGGAGATCATCTATGGCGGACCTGGAGATGATCTCCTCGACGGGAATCAACATAGCGCAATACACCCGAGTATGGGTTTAGACACGCTTTACGGAAACGAGGGTGCGGATACTTTTATGGTGCGCTCCGACGGAAGCCATATTATCATCAGCGACTTTGAACCGGGCAAGGACATGATGTGGTTAGCTGGTCGGAGTGCTCCGGCGGATTTTGATGATTTAGAAATTACCTTGATGGGCAATTCGACTCATATTGCTACGATGAGGGGGGATCTGTTGGCAATTTTGCCGGGAATTGAGCCTGGGCAACTTGCTGCGGGTGATTTTGTCTAACGTTCTCCCTAATGAGGTTTGTAGTGATCCTCACTACAAACTTCAGAAAAATCGGAGTGGAGAAGCACCGGGTTTCATATCTGATTCGTCCAACCGCAGCTCCGATGTGCTCTGCTGCTGTGTCTCCTAGGAACTCAATGTCCCCCGGGAGCGCTAACCGCACTACCCGGGGGACATCGTAGTCGCACTACCCAGGGAGACACAGCGCGCTCCATATCGCACTGCGCGGAGCACATTAATCGCACATCGTGCAAAGATAAGACTGTCTTGCGGCATTTTGCATCTGCATATTAAAGGCGATCGCCAGTTTGGACATCAAACCAATGAATCCGATCGGGTGGCACAGCTAAGGTAAGTCGTTCTCCTTCCCAAGCTCGATCATTAGGCAACAATACTCGCAGAGTTAACCCATCTGCACCCTCAACCCTAAGCCTGATGAGATTGTGCATTCCCAAATTTTCCACCAAATCTACCGTTCCTTCAATCTTCTGAGGATCTTCTGGGCGGGCGAGGCGGAGATGTTCAGGACGAATACCCAGTATAATGGACGGGGGCATTTGGGGCAACTCCCGCCCGTGCATGAGAAAGTCCCCCAAAACCGCAGCTTGTCGGTGGCATTGCAGTTGGAGTAAATTCATCTGGGGACTACCCACAAAAGAAGCGACAAATTTATTAGCTGGATGGGTATAAATTTGCGTGGGGGTGTCTAGTTGCTGGACTATCCCATTGTTGAGAACTGCCACTTTATTAGAGAGAGTCATTGCCTCGGTCTGGTCGTGGGTGACGTAAATTACTGACACTTGCTGGGATGCAAATATCTTTTTCATCTCAGCTCTTACCCGTTCTCGTAGTAGGGCATCCAGGTTACTCAGGGGTTCATCCAGTAAGAATACATCAGGACGACGCACGAGGGCGCGACCCAGAGCAACCCGTTGCCTTTGTCCCCCAGATAGTTGACTCGGTTTGCGGTCCATTAACGCTTCCAGTCCTAGCAGTTTAGCACATTCAGCGATCCGCTGTTTGATTTCAGAAGAGGGTACTTTTTTCAACTTCAGTCCCGATGCCAAGTTGTCATATACTTTCATGTGGGGATACAGGGCGTAGCTTTGAAAAACCATCGCCATGTTGCGATCGCCCGGTTTGAGGTTTGTCACATCCCGCCCACCGATTAATATCTTTCCCCGAGTAGGTTGTTTTAACCCTGCTATCATCCGCAGGGTCGTTGATTTGCCACAACCCGACGGTCCCAATAAGGTAAGAAATTCTCCATCTGCTACTTGCAAACTGATGTTATTTACTGGAACTACTTTCTGACTGTAGGTTTTGTTCAGATTAATTATTTCTACTTTGGCCATGTTTTTGCTAATCGCTAATTCCTAATCGCTAATTCCTAGTGACCGGGGTCTTCCTGGGAACGAGGGTACAGGATATAACTGATATTTTTTAGCCTTTGACCGCCCCTGCTGTCAACCCCTGGACGATCTGGCGCCCGAATAAGAACACTAACAATGCCAGAGGTAATGTCCCTACCACTGTCGCCGCCGCTATCGGACCATAAGGGATTTCAAACACGGAACTCCCTCCTATTTGGGCGGCAGCAACGGTAATGGTTTTCATGGTTTCCTGGGTCATAAATGTCAGGGCAAAGATAAATTCATTCCAGGCAAATATAAAGGTCAGAATTCCTGTTGTTACCAGGGCTGGTATGGTCATGGGCAGCATGATTTTCGTCAATATCTGCCAGGTATTGTAACCATCGACTTTGGCCGCATCTTCCAATTCCTTGGGCAATTGCTGGAAAAAACTCCGCATCACTAAAATTGTCAGGGGCAAATTTATCCCCGTGTAGGGAATAATCAAGGCCAGATAGCTATTCCCCAATTTGAGTCCCTGGATGATTTCTAACAGTTCTAAAAATATTAACACAAAGGGGAATAGGGTGAGCGTTAATATGCCTGCCATAATTATTTGCTCCCCTTGGATGCGTAACCTTGCTAAAGCATAAGCAGCGGGCGTCCCGATCGCCAAGCATGATAAGGTCGAACTGACGGACACTAAAGCACTATTGAAAAGATATCGGAGTAAGGGGCGACGGGTGAATAATTCAACATAGTGTTCTAGAGTTAACTGCTGCCAACTCGGGAAATAGACATTGGGAACTGCCGCGATCGCCTCATTCACTTTAACAGATGTCAGCACCTGCCATAACACGGGTCCTAAGCTAAATGCTATCAGTACTACCACTCCGATTTTTCGGGCCGTCCGCGGACCGTGGGGAAAGATAATTTTCTTGATGACCAAGTTCATAATTAACTGTTATCTTGTTATTTGTTAGTTGTCACATCTCTACATCCCAATGCAAGTAATTAAGCCCGCGTGGGCTTTGTCTTCCTAGCCCCACGAGGGCTGCGTGGTAACTAATTAATCTGGGCACGGGATTTACTCAGACCCCAAAAAGCGATCGCCACTGCGAAGACCAGCAGGAGAAATGTCACCACAATTAAGGCAGCGCCATAACCAAAATCCAGATAGCGCATGACTGTAGCATAGATATAGAGTGACACCATTTCCGTGGCTCCGCCCGGGCCGCCTCCAGTCATCACCTTAATCAGGTCAAAAATGCCAAAAGCTTGAGCAAAGCGGAATAGCAGGGCAATCAAAATTTGCGGTATTAATAGGGGTAAAGTAATGAAGGTAAAGTTTTGCCAGGGCGTCGCCCCATCAAGGGAATGAGCTTCGTAAAGGTCTGTGGGAATTGATTGTAGACCTGCTAGCAACAGTATACTAATAAAAGGCGTGGCTTTCCAAACATCAGCGGCGATCGCGGCCATCATTGCCGTATTTGGCATTCCCAGCCAGTTAATTCCTTGCTCAATTATCCCTAAACGCAGTAGAATATCGTTAATAACTCCAAACTGGTCGTTAAAAATCCAGGCCCAGGCAAGTCCAATCAAGGCCGTGGGCAATGCCCAAGGCAGGATAGCAATAGTGCGGACAAGATTGCGTCCTGGGAAGGGCCGATGCAAAATCAGGGCAATAATCATCCCCAGTACCAGTTCCAAAAGCACTGACACGACTGTAAAGATAGTCGTATTCCACATCGCCTGCCAGAAGCGCCCGTCTCCCATCATCCGTTGGTAATTGGCCAAACCGGAGAAGACCGGTTGCAATTGGGTTCCCAGATTCTCCGCAAACAAACTCGACCAAAAGGAGCTTAAAATTGGGTAGGCATACACCAGCAATAATAGCAGTAATGCGGGTATTACCAAAATCCAGCCCGTGCTCTCCTCTCCGCACTCGCTTAGGCGCTCGTGCTTCGGGATGCGCCGCTGTTCCCGACTGTGGGTTTTATCTGCCTGCATCGATTATTTCCTCCTTGGGACTTAGCTAGTTCCTAATAACCTGCGAGTTTCATCAGCAGCTGATTTCATTGCTTTGACAGGATCGAAGCGTCCTGTCAGTGCCCCACTCAGATAACGCTGCAAAATATCGGATGCCTGGGCATATTGGGGAATTTGCGGACGTAAGACAGCATTTTCTACTACTTCTAATAACTGTGGGTAGTGGGGATATTTGGCAATAATTTCGGGATCGGTAAATAATGGACGGCGGGAAGGGACGTAGCCAGTTTTCAGAATGAACTGACGCTGGGCTGCGGTACTGGTAAAATACTCGATCGCCTGCCAAGCTGCTTCAGGATATTTGGAGGTTTTGGATATCCCGAGTCCCCACCCGCCTAGACAAGCGCCGCCCTGCTTTTCCGGGGCAGACACCATTGGTTTAATGGCAATTAAACCTGCTATGGGCGAGGTATTTTGATTCGCCAAGGACCAAACATAGGGCCAGTTTCTTAAGAACAATGTTTCCCCATTTTGGAAGAGGCGGCGCGTTTCTTCTTCGGCGTAGGTAGTGACTCCTGGAGGAGAAACTCCCCGATCGATTGTCGAAATTAGAAACTTAATAGCTGCGATCGCTTCTGGTTTGTCCAGTCCCACTGCGAGAGTTTCCGGGTCAACCCAAAAGCCACCAAAACCAGCCAGTACCTCCGTAAACATGGCAGCTAAACCTTCGTATTGCTTCCCTTGCCAGACGTATCCCCAGGTAGCTGCCCCATTTCCTTGTAATGCTTGAGAAATATCAATTAAATTGGAAAAAGTTTCTGGCGGGTTTAGTTTCGCTGCTGCCAGCAGGTCTTGTCGATAGTATAGCATCCCGACATCTGATTGAAAAGGTATGCGATACAGTTTGCCCTCGTATATGCTAGCTTCGACATCTTTCTCTAGGAAGGCGCTCAAGTCTGAGGCATTAATGCGATCGGTCAGATCCAGCAGCCACCCCGCAGCGGCAAATTTGGGAACCCAAACTACATCCATCATAATCAGATCGTAGGGAGAATCACCCAACAAAAAGGCCGACGTGTAGAGGTCTTCCTGTAAATTTGTGTCATTGGGTGCCTCAATTAAGTTAATTTTGATATCTGGGTACTCTGTTTCAAATTCTTTGACCAGTACCTCCTGCCAAACTGGTACTTCTAGGGCATTAATCAAGATGCTGAGTGTGACGGTTCGCTGCTGCTGGGCAATTCCTACTGAAATGCCGCGCAGCAAAGTTACAACCAGTATGGTAGCGATGAACAATTTTAATATCCGAGACATTATCTGTAGCAATTTAAGTTCGTAGTAAGGACTTTAGTCCTTTGCCGTTCGTAGTAAGGACTTTAGTCCTTCAGGTAAGTAGCCCAGAAACCAAGTTTTTTGTCAAAACCCGGTTTCTTAATGCAAGCATTCAGATGAGCCCTTTAGGCTTCACGCTTCGATGCGCAGCCCCTCGCGCATCGAAATCCTGAGTGCTGGGCACTGCAAACTGCTGCTCCAGCTGTTTATAATAGGGCACATTAATGATCTGTTCAAACTCTTGGAAGTTAACGAGCGCGTCAAACCCAGAGGTAGTTCCATGTTGCTTCAAATGACTCAAGCAATTTATCATGGCCTTAGTAGCAGAGAACAGACCGGAAAGGGGATATACTACAATTTTGAAACCTAATTCTTGTAGTTCTTTGCCCGATAGACAAGGTGTTTTGCCCCCTTCTATCATGTTGGCAAACAAGGGCGCATCCTCAAAGGCAGAGGCGATCGCCTTCAGGTCTTCTAGGGACTGGGGAGCTTCAATGAAGACTATATCAGCACCGGCGTCAAAATAAGCTTGACCCCGGCGAATTGCTGCTTCTAAACCCAGGGGTGCCCGGGCATCCGTCCGACCAATGATTACCAGACCACTTTCGCCCCTAGCATGGACTGCTGCTTTGATTTTCTCGACATGTTCGCTCATCGGAATTACGCGCTTGCCCTCAAAATGACCGCATTTCTTCGGCCAGCACTGGTCTTCTAGGATAATGCCAGCAACGCCTAACTGCACAACATCTGTAACGGTCCGGATCGCATTCAGCGGGTTACCATAACCGGTATCAAGATCGGCGACTAGGGGGATATTTACAGACTGAGCGATCCTGCCCACACTGTAGAGCATTTCCGTGGCCGTGAGGAAGCCGTAGTCGGGCTGACCGAGGGTGGAGCCAGAAATGCCGAAGCCGCTAGTGAACACTGCTTCAAAACCTAATTGCTCAGTCAGTTTCGCGCCGATGCAGTCGTAGACGCCAGGCAGAATGAGAATTCCCGGTTGTTCTAGGATTTTTCTGAGTTGATGACCAGACATATACTTCCCTCTAGAGGGGACAAGGAATACGTTACTACACTCTGGGCAAATTTGTCAGGGAGTAGCTAATGGCTAAATGATTGCTGTCTCGTTACTGAATGATTACTCAGTAATGCCGAACGAGTCACTGCCGCACTACGGTTCCCGACTGCCGCACTACGGTTCCCCCAATTCGATGTCGTCCAGCCTGGGAAGCATCTGGAGAGCGTTCGTAGTCAGCACGCTATGGCTGCGCTCCCGCAAGGGATACGGACTTAGCTCACCGGGAAACACTAAAGTGTTTACTACAAACGGCGGAAACACTAAAGTGTTTACTACAAACGGCGGAAACACTAAAGTGTTTACTACAAACGGCGATATTATGACAATGTAATTTGCGCACATCCGCCGATGTTGCCGCTCAACCTTGTCTCACAATAACTTAGCCCCGGAGATCTGGCTATGACTACATTGGAATTGTTGGAATTGTCGCTTCTCGCTGGTGGGGGGCTATTGGCTGGAATTCTCGCCGGTTTTCTGGGCATCGGTGGCGGCACGGTTTTGGTGCCCTTTCTAGTAGCCTTGGCTTACCAACCCGTGCAAGCGGTGGCAACCAGTAGCCTGGTCATCTTAGTAACCGCGACTTCTGGTAGC
Organism: Hormoscilla sp. SP12CHS1; assembly: GCA_014324065.1. Taxonomy (GTDB): domain Bacteria; phylum Cyanobacteriota; class Cyanobacteriia; order Cyanobacteriales; family Desertifilaceae; genus Hormoscilla. Next base: position 6,690 of record JACOMV010000014.1, read on the forward strand.
ATGCAAAACTGGTTGATGGGCACCCTCAGTTTCCAGCGGGTGATTTACCTGGGATTGCCAGCTTTATTGACAGCACCGGTGGGTGCTTATGTAGCCAATTATCTTAAACCTTACATACTTCTATTGGGCTTTGGGCTGTTTCTGGTGCTGAATATATTTTTAGTGGAAGTGCGCAAACGCATCACCAGTGATGAAGAAGGGGCAATGCACCAACCCTTTGACCCAATTCTGGCCCGCATCTTAACTGGCAGTACAGCTGGTCTGATTGCAGGGATGTTCGGAGTTGGTGGCGGGGTGATTATGGTGCCCCTGCAAATCGTGCTGTTGGGAGAAACTATTAAAGTAGCGATTCAGACAAGTCTGGGCGTGATTGCGATCGCGGCCACTTCTGCTTGTGTGGGCCACTTCCTGCAAAATCCTGATAATCTCTTGCTGTTGCCCGGTCTGGTTCTGGGCATGGGGGGACTGGTGGGTGCCCAGATTAGCACTCGCTTTCTACCCAGACTACCCGATGAAGTTATTACCATCGCTTTTCGCAGTTTCCTGGCAATCATGGCAATCTATATTTTATGGGAAGCTTGGAATAGTTATCGGCTGGGGCTGTAGGACAGTCAATCGTCAGTTGCTAGTTCGTTTGACATAATGGATAAAACAAGTTATGATGAATTAAGGATATCAATACAGTTACGATAACCAGATCGCCTTGCCCGATCTCTTCATACAACTTCGCAACAATTAACAATAACCGACAAGATGACAGATTACCAATTATCAATGGGACGCCGCAAATTGCTTGGGATAGGGGCGATCGCCCTCGGGAGTGGCCTGCTGACGGCTTGCAGCAATGGCAAGGAGAAAACGGAAGATGGTCTCGATCGGGAAATAATTAACAATCAAAATTAAAATTAACAAAAATGAGGTAAAAACCAGCAATTTACATAACTCATATAAACAAGGTTTACCGAAATGGAACGGTAGCTTTGCAAGACATGAGTATGGAGATAAAAGACTCTCAATTCGTGAGTTTATTGGGGCCTTCAGGGTGCGGCAATAGTACGGTGCTGCGGCTGATTGCTGGATTGGAAAAGGCGAGTTATGGTAAGATAGAGTGGGGCGATCGCGCCTGGAACCAAAAGTTAGCATTCGTGTTTCAGGAAGCGGCCCTGATGCCCTGGGAAACGGTAAGGGAGAATGTCCGTTTGCCTTTGAAACTAGCAGGAAAATCTCAAAAAGAAAGAGTCAAGTAGGGCGGTACGGGAAGCATTAGATTTGGTAGGATTAAAGGGATGGGAACACAGCTATCCCCGCCAGTTGTCGGGGGGGATGAAAATGCGAGTCTCGATCGCCCGGGCGCTGATTACGGAACCGAGGGTATTATTAATGGACGAACCCTTTGGGGCCCTGAATGAAATTACTCGGAGTAAACTGAACGACGATCTGCTGTCTTTATGGAGTCAGAAACGCTTGACGATCGTGTTTGTCACCCATAATATTTATGAGGCGGTATATTTATCAAATCGAGTAATAGTCATGGCGGCCCGTCCGGGACGAGTGGTGGCAGATATCCCTATTGAGGCCCCTTATCCGCGTACGGAAGAGTTTAGAACTTCCTCATTGTATAATAAATATTGCCGTGAGGTGGCGCGTTGGTTGGCGGAAGCGATAAAATAGAGAAGATCCCATTTTGGGAAAAAATACTACAATTTTCGATTAGAATCGTAGCCCGCCGTGGGTTAAAACCCACGGCTAAAAGCTATAGTCCACTTTAGTGGACTAAAAACGCGGCTCATTTGTCGTTGCATTCGTAGGGTGGGCACCGCCCACCCTTCGTGAGTGTGGTATTTTTTTACCAACTGGTTTTGACCACACCTCTAAAAACTTGATTCATAAGTATTTTAGTCGGTTTTAACCGACTAAAGCTATTAGCAGGGGGTTTGAACCCCCTGCGGGCTGACAGCGAAGTGAGGGAATTAATTTAAAGACATTTGGTATGAGTAAAGTTCCTATCCTCGACCCGGAAAAATCATATACTTTTCGCAGCTACTTTGAGATGACCTACGAACCGGAGGACATTTTAGCTGAGTTGGGTTACTCTTTTGGGCGCAGGACTGTTAATTTACCCCAGTTTGAAGGGCCACTCGATCGCCTGGATAATCTGAAATCTAGAATAGCAGAAAGCTTGCCCTATGTCAGTCTGACTAGCGAGGCGGCGAGACGTGAATTGCTGATTGCGCCCATCTTGCTGGATGTGCTACATTACACTCAGGCGCAGTTACGGATTGAATATCCCCTCAAGGTCAACGATCGACTCAAAGGCGATCTAGATTACTATCTGTATACTAGGAGTAAAATATTGGTAGTAGAAGCGAAGAATGCTGATTTATCCAGGGGGTTTACACAACTTGCTGTGGAACTAATCGCTTTAGATATCTGGACAGACTCTGATGAACCTATGTTAACAGGCGCAGTCTCGACCGGCGATATCTGGCAATTTGGACTGTGCGATCGCGCCCAAAAACAGATTACCCAAGATTTGAATTTGTATCGCGTTCCCTCTGACTTGGAACCATTGCTGAGAATTATCGTTGCGGTCCTGGGATCGTTATCTGACTGAAGATAAATATGAAAAATCTTTTCAATGCACGGAAGAGTTTAGAACTTCCTCATTGTATAATAAATATTGCCGTGAGGTGGCGCGTTGGTTGGCGGAAGCGATAAAGTAATACCATTTTGATTTAATGATGATACAGTTAGTCACTTCGCTGTTATCCCGCCGGAGGTTGCAAACCCCCGGCTAATAGCTGAAGTCGGTTAAAACCGACTAATAAATAATGTTTGAAGTAATTGTAGCATTGTTTTTACAAAATGGTATAATATGAGTAAAGTTCCTATCCTCGACCCAGAAAAATCATATACTTTTCGCAGCTAGGGAATGGGAATAAGCAATTCAAAATTCTCAAAATTGGGAAAGCCATTTTGAACTTGGCTCTCAGCTTTTGTCCTTATGCAATTAAATGCGCGACAGCTTATAGCGTTTTTCAAGCTGATAAGGTACAGAAGAATAAGCCCTGAGCACTTCTGTGCCAAGAGTGCCAAGCGCAGGCTGTGCCACGCGCGTGGGGTAAAACCGCTATAAGGAAGGTTTTTGCGGCGAAAATGGTGAGTTCATCCTATCATACCCAACAGTGCCACGATGCCAAAAGCTATAATGATGACGCCAGCCAATCTATTGAGCAACTGCAACCGATGAAGATTGAACTTAGTATTCCACCAACTAACGCCACTACTCAAGAGCAGCCACCAGGCAGCTGAACCTGTAAAAACTCCTAAGACTAAGATTACTGCTCCTATATAATTCCCGCCAGTCTCAGCTAGCCCCAAACCAGCAAATATGGTCACAAAAGACAGAATAGTCATGGGATTGGTCAGTGTCAAGAACAAAGTGGAGGTATAGGTACTGGCGATACCATTACTGGTGACTGCTACGTCAGTCGAAGCTGCTGGTGGAGTCAGGAAAGTCTTAACCCCTAGATAACAGAGAAATATGCCACCTCCCAGGTGCAGCCAAACTGCGTGGCTAATTAAAAAGCTAGAAATGAATGTTAGCCCAAATCCAGCAATGCAGCCATAGATGGCATCGGCTGTTGCTGCTCCCAAACCAGAGGCTAAGCCAGCTGTTCTTCCGTGGGTCAAAGTGTAGCGGATGCATAAGACTCCAATTGGCCCCACTGGTGCTGCGATGGAAAAACCAAGAATTATCCCACGGAGCAATAAATTTATGTCCATTACTGTCCTTTCACTTCTTGCGTAATATAATGTAGCACAAAGTAAGCAATTAATCAAGGGGAAAAAGCCATAACGGGTCAGCAAAGATATCTGCCTACAGGAAGTAGACGATCTATGTTCTGGTAGCCCCACCCCTAGGGCTCCTTAGGGAAGCAAAAACGGGATGCACCCTTGCGCCCATCTTGCTGGATGTGCTACATTACACTCAGGCCCAGTTACGGATTAAATATCCCCTCAAGGTCAACGATCGACTCAAAGGCGATCTAGATTACTATCTGTATACTAGGAGTATAATCTTGGTAGTAGAAGCGAAGAATGCCGATCTATCTAGAGGGTTTACTCAACTTGCTGTGGAATTAATCGCTTTAGATATCTGGACGGGAGTCTGATGAACCTATGTTGACAGGGGCAGTATCGACGGGAGATATCTGGCAATTTGGACTGTGCGATCGCGCCCAAAAAAAGATTACCCAAGATTTGAATTTGTATCGCGTTCCCTCTGACTTGGAACCATTGCTGAGAAGAATTGTTGCGGTCCTGCGATTGCGCGGAGCACACATGGCATCTGACTGAAGATAAATATGAACAATCGTTTCAATATAAACAAGCTATTTTCTCTTGACGTTATCGCCTCCGTTGTAGTGGGCATTATCGCCTTGCTAATCTGGGAAATCGGGGTGCGGGTCAGTGGGATCCCCTATTATTTGCTGCCCAGTCCTTCATTGGTGCTGCAAACCCTGATTAGTGACTGGAATGAATTGTTTGCTTCGCTGCTAATTACGCTAAAGATAACTGTAGTTGCCTTTGTTGTGGCAGCTATTTCGGGTTTGGCGATCGCGATCTTATTTGCCCAGAGTAAGTGGATCGAACGCAGCTTTTTTCCCTACGCAGTGATTTTACAAACCATGCCCATTGTGGCGTTCGTCCCTTTAATCATCATCTGGTTGAGAGATAATACCTTTGGGGCCTTAGTCCTCTGTGCCTGGATAGTAGCATTCTTCCCGATCGTTTCCAATACTACCCTGGGACTGAATACGGTTGACTCTAACCTGAGCGACCTGTTTAAGCTATATAAAGCATCTCGCTGGCAAACTCTGCTATACTTGCGCTTGCCCAGTGCCTTGCCCTATTTCCTGGCTGGACTCAGGATTAGTGGTGGGTTATCATTGATCGGGGCAGTAGTGGCAGAATTTGTGGCCGGGACCGGAGGGGCCCGATCGGGACTGGCCTATCAAATTCTCAATGCTAGCTATAATCTGCAAATACCCCGCATGTTCGCCCCCCTGTTGCTGATTACCATGTTGGGCGTGATAATATTTGTAGTGTTGATGTTTGTCTCGGACTTTTTACTGCGAAACTGGCACGAAAGCGCGATCTCCAAGGAACGATGAGTTCGGAGTTCACCAGATGTAGGGTGGGCATCGCCCACCATTGAGCAAATTGAGCAAAAGTTAAGTGGGATCGATACGAGTATCCTTATATGCAATTTAATGACACGACATACTGGTTAAAAAATGCTCGCGTACCGGCATCCTTGCTAGCAGAAGTGCCAGAAAATGCCGATCGTACCCGGGAAGACTTGGTGATGGTTGATGTGGAAGTCCGGGAAGGGGCGATCGGGCAAATAGTTGCCAGCAGTCAGAACCCAGAAACCGAAAATTTGCTCGGGTTAAATTTACGAGGCGGTCAGTTGTGGCCGTGTTTTGTAGATCTGCATACCCACCTGGATAAAGGACATGTCTGGGATCGATCGCCCAACCCCGATGGCAGTTTTAACGGTGCCATAGAAACTTGCGATCAGGATGCGTCCCAATATTGGGACGCAGAAGATATCTATCGGCGGATGGAATTTGGGCTCAAATGCAGTTACGCCCACGGTACTAAAGCCATTAGAACCCATCTGGATTACCTTGGCAAGCATCTGCCTGATAGTTGGGAAGTTTTCACAACCCTACGGGAAGAATGGCAATATAAAATACTCCTGCAAGGAGTTTCTCTAGTTTTGATCGATCGCTTCGGAACCCCAGAGGGAGAAAAATTAGCTGATCGACTTGCCGAAATTGGCGGTATCATGGGGGGAATGCCCCAGATGAATGCCGATTTAGACAAGCAGTTAGACCGGGTTTTTTCCCTGGCAATGGAACGAAGTTTGGATCTAGATTTCCACACCGACGAAAGCGGGAACCCCGAGGCCATGACCGTCCGCCACGTGGCAGCAGCAGCCCTACGTCACCAATTCTCTGGTAAAATTATCTGCGGACATTGCTGTAGCTTGGCAGTACAGTCCCCAGAGGAAGTGAAGCAAACTTTGGAGTTGGTAAGGGAGGCGGGTATTGCAATTGTTAGCTTGCCCACGTGCAATCTTTATCTGCAAGACCGACAACCCGGTAGGACACCCCGCTGGCGAGGAGTGACTTTATTACAGGAAATCAAAGCTGCTGGTATTCCTGTAGCTTTAGCAAGTGATAATTGTCGCGACCCCTTCTACGGTTTTGGCGATCGCGATATGTTGGAAGTATTCACAATGGCAGTCCGCATCGGTCACCTAGACATGCCCTATGGTGACTGGTCGAATGCCGTTACCTCCACCCCCGCTGACTTGATGAGATTGCCAGAAGTTGGGAAAATAGAAGAGGGTGGACCGGCAGATTTGATTCTGTTCAAAGGGCGGACCTATAGCGAACTCCTCTCCCGTCACCAGGGCGATCGCCTGGTCTGGCGCCGGGGGAAAGCAATCGATCGCACTTTACCAGATTATGACCAATTAGACGATCTCACCGCCCGTTCGGAATGCACGAACAATTAGCAATAGGGCGACTGGGTCGCACAGGGCTACACGCTACTTCGTATTGCAAGATGTAATTAATAACGATAGCACAGTATCTCAATCAAATTATTCAGTTGGTCTATTTCCCAACTATCTTCATTGTGAGAGATTGTGTCACACTGTGTTATGGGCAAAAACAGACGCTCTTTGCAGTTTGTGAAATGTGCGATCACGTATACTTGAGAACATCTTTGTGGCGAAAACAATCGTGAGGAAACGCGCTCGATGATAGTTCAACTTGCGCGACGCTTTCTTTACGTATATAAGCGCGTCACCAAGCAACAAATCATACAGAAAGTTGGCCATCAAGCCCTGGGTTAAGTTATCAACCAGTGATAAGCGACCTCTACGAAGGAGATATATGACTCGCTGTGCCGATTTTCTCTCGAACTCGCACTCGAAATTCATTATTGACAAGGGTGGTCAGCAGATGGTAGTAGGAGAGGTTGATTGTGCCAGTTTGACGAGTATGATGTATAATAAAAGTAGATGGTAATCCAAAAGTGAGCGTATCTGCCATGAAGACTCTCGTAAAATGGTCTGTAGAAGACTATCATCACATGATCGAAACAGGGCTTTTGTCCGATCGCCGAGAACGAAGAGTTATAATCCGCGATGGAAGAGTACACAAATGTGGAAATGGGCTACGTTTTTGCAGAAATAGAGTTAAGCAATCCCAGACAGCAAGATTTAACCCCCTTAAACCTTAGGGCTTTGGCCGATACAGGTGCGCTGATGTTGTGTATTCCCGAACATATTGCCCTTCAACTCAGCCTCGAAACAGAATCTTTTCGGGAAGTCTCGGTAGCAGACGGGAGAAAAATAAGAGTTCCCTATGTCGGCCCCATCAAAGTCGCTTTTGGGCAACGATTTTGCTATGTTGGGGCATTAGTCTTTGGTGATGAGGTACTACTAGGTGCAGTGCCGATGGAAGATATGGACTTAGTCGTTAACCCTGGAGGTCAGGAAGTCACTGTTAACCCCAACAATCCCAATATACCACACGCACGAGTTAAGCTCACTAACCTATGCTCAATTGAGTTAACCCCCCGGAACGGGTAAAGCATCTATATGGAGGCAAAACTCGCAAGTCGCGGCCCGATAGATGTCTTCGTCCATGACTGCGATCGCGAGGTAGAAGCTATCTACAGTGACTACTTTCTCCACCCGGAAAACTTAGTTTGCCAAGTCGATCGCTTGCAGCACTACAAAATCGGGAGCAGAGTTTTCCAGATAGCTAATTGAGAAGATTGAAAATTGATTCTTCATTATCTACAGTTTTGAATTACCTCTGCCAAAGCTTTGAGATGTTCCTCTCCAGTAAATTTGCTGTTAATCAATTCTCGACCAGCATTAGCTAGGTTGCTGCGCAATTCTCGATCGTCCAAAAGAATGGCGATCGCCTCTGACAGGGCCGCCGCATCATTCGGTTTCATCAGAATCCCTGTTTTTCCAGGAATAACCCAGGTATCAATTCCCCCCACAGCCGATGCTACCACAGCCGCACCATTCCGCAGCGCTTCCGCAGCCACAGTCCCCAAAGGTTCGCCCCAGATCGAAGGGACGACAACAATATCAGCTTCCCCGTAGAGGCGATCGACCTCTTCATAACTTAAATGTCCGAGATATTGGATGGAGATCCATGTATTCTTTGACTCTACCTGAGAAGCTAACTTCAGACAATCGGACCAGTAACTCTCATTTTCCACCACCCCGACAATCTTAAAGACAATTTTCTCCTTTACCTGGAGATAGCAGAGGGCTTCGATCGCCAGGTGCAGACCCTTTTCCCAAGTAATTCTGCCAGCCCAGGCGATCGCTGGCGCTGCGGCAGTCGAGCGCTGTATTATCTTATTGCTGGGTCGCACCTGTCGAGGTAACACATATGTTTTCTCGGAAATATCCGGCAAATTCGCGATCAGAATCTCCTTCATAAACTCACTGACCACAACAATAGCGTCAACCCCGCCTAAGGATTTTAGCAGTGAGATCCGAGCCTTCAGGTCGCCATCGGCAAAATTTCTCTGGGCATGTCGCTTCACACAGTCTCCCGCTGCTATATTGTCCAGACAGGCTTGTGAAAGCGGTTGATAGCAAACGATATCTGCTTGATTTCTCCGGGCCCTTAACTCCGTTAAGCAGGTGGGAAAGTGGTCGTGAATGTACCATAAAATCAGATACTTTCGGTCCGGTTGGTTTAACGCTTGAATTACCCGCCCGTCGAAGATATTGTGAACGTAGACAAGATCGGGATTGATTTCTCTGACCGCATCCAGTACCCGATCGGCCACTTCAGCATCACCATCCCGGTTACCCAGACCCGGAATAAATGTATGGGATATCTCCGATTTTTCCGGAACGGTAGGCATGGTGCCGTGGACCCCATCATAAAGCAGATGAGAACTTATTCCCATCGGCATCAGGAGTTGGGCAAGACTGATAATATATTCCTCCGTACCGCCAAACTTCCCCCCCTTCTCATTGATATGTAGAATGGAACGCACGCCTAATCCTGCGATCGTCTCTTGATTCTTTGTCATCATACATCTCCAGTGGTTGCCTTTTGGGCAATCGGAAACCGTCACCCTCTGGTATTCTATACTCGGCGCAAGCACGAATTGCGTTTTTTGCCCCTTGAAAATTTTTGGACCAAATCCCAGACAGGGAAAGAGTTTGAGCCAATTCATCACAGCCGCGAAAAACCCAAGTCGTGACCTCGCGGAGGGGTGTGGTCAAAACCCGTTGGTACTATGCGGAGCCTTCTGTGTCCCCCAGTGAGGTTTCTCCTGGGAGCTCGATACCCAATCTAACCGGTGCCCCACTGTTGGGGTTTAAAACCTCTCGGTTGGGGTTTAAAACCTCTCGATTGGGGTTTAAAACCTCTCGGTTAGGGTTTAAAACCTCTCGGTTGGGGTTTTAAACCTCGACCTTGGGGTTTTAAACCTCGACCTTGGGGTTTTAAACCCTAACCGAGAGGTTTTAAACGGGTGTGGTCTTGCGCCCGTTGGCAACCGTTCACCGTTCCCTGTGAATAGTTCCCCACTAATACAACTACTTTTGACCACACCCCTCGCGGAGTAGAGTAGATCGACGATGTGTGTCCCCCCAGGAGACACCGTCCATTCTGCAAAAACGGGTAAGATGAGCTATAATTGCAGCTTTAGCTAGAGCATCGGTCAAATAAGTAGGTGTTCATTGATAGATTCAATGGACGTCAATTTTTGTTAAATTGGCTGAAACCCTCTCCCAGAAAGGAATTCAGCTATTTTCTATTTCTTAACATAGGCTAGTTTTCTTTGTTCCTACCTACTTATTCAGGGGAAACCGGTAGACAGGGTAGTCACCGGTCACTCGACCTGGTAACCTTCGATGTACTCGGGTGCTGCGTCTCCACCGGAGCGCGGTTGAGCACTACCCCGAGCACATCGATCTCTGCTCAGCCATAACCTGTAGCGAAGAAAATCAACAAGAATTTCCATGAGTGGTGCAAACATTCTTTATCTAGAGAGTTACACCCAGACATCTGCCGACAGCAACGCCAGTGACTTCGATGTACTCGGGGCGCGCTACTCGCACTACCCCACGCTGCGCGAAAAATCGCACATCGAAGTGGGATATAGCATCACCGTCAATCAAGCAATCAAAAAACATCTGCCCTTATTGGGACACAACCTCCGATCGCTATCGGACTATGGCCTCAAAGCCGACAACAAGCTGGAATGGATCCATGCTTCCTATGACTTGCTGCGAACCTTGCCCCTAGATGACTTCGATGTGGTGTTTATTTTTCACAGCTTCCATCACTTTCCCATGGCTGCGCCACGCTGCGCGAACGGAAGTCCGACGGATCCTGCTAGACCGGGGCGCGCGCCAGATCAAGATTGTGGGCTACACTCACGGCAGTCACTGGGACCCCACGGATACCTTCCGCGAGATTTTCTATCCGGGTATGGGGGTGACAGACCTGGGCAACGTGCTTTGCCTCGACCTGGTATTGATGGTTTCACGTTATTTCCGAGAGGTGTTGCTCCATCATGTGGGTGCCTTCAGTACGACAGCAGCTGCCGAACTCGATCGCCGCATCGCCGTCACCGGTTTGCCCATTAACAACGAATTGATGGACCACTATTACACTAGCAGCAAAGCCGACAAGGTGCAGATTGTCTTTAACCATTCTCCTACACCAGGGAAAGCCCTCGAAATTTTCTTCCGCATCATGGAGCAGATATTACCTCACCACGACGTGAGGTTAGTTGTTACCCGTCAGTTTGACGCTGATAGTCCTGGTCGGGAGCAATTGCAGCAACTGCAAGCACGCTATGGCGATCGGGTAATCATCGGGAATACCATGTCTTACTTAACTTTCCCAAATGAGAAAACCCAGATCCGCAAGCGGCGCTTGCGGATCTTTTTTGGCGATCCTGGGCTTAGAGATTTAAATGTATTTAAATCTACAATTTTGTCCATATGAAAAAGGCTATTATAATAACATATTTTGAGTAATTATTTTACTTATCACTCTCCCCATAAGACAGATTTTTGGGGCAGACTTGACAGTAAATCTAAAATTTGTTATTTTGTACAGTTGACATGTTGGCAAGACGCTAACTAGTCAGATTAGGCCCGGACGAGGACCGGTAGATCCTGTGGGATGGCCAAGCTCAAGCAGCGAGAAGAAGCTGCGAAGCTACCTGACCTGCATGAGTTGTTGCTCATACCACAAGTCAATCTTGGTCTGTTCTGTCGAGCGCGCGCTCACGAGCAGCGTAGTAGTTAGGGCCACAGCCTTGGCAACAGAAATGAATCGAGAAAAGATTACTGTGATGTATGGAGATGAAATTGATGGAGAAAATTAAGATAGCGATCGCAGGAATAGGAAACTGTGCGAGTTCATTAATTCAAGGGATTGAATATTACAAGGGAAAAGAGCCCGAAGAGGCGATCGGATTGATGCATTGGGAGATCGGCGGCTATAAGCCCTACGATATGGAAGTCGTTGCTGCCTTTGATATCGATCGCCGCAAAGTTGGCAAAGAAGTGCATGAAGCTATCTTTGCCGAACCTAACTGCACGACTGTCTTTTGCTCCGACCTGCCCAAAACTGGGGTGAAAGTAAGTATGGGCAAGGTGCTGGATGGGTTATCGGAGCACATGAAGAATTATGAGGATAAATATACTTTCGTTCTCAGCGACGAACCCGAACCGGAGAAAGCAGATATTGTCAAGATATTGAAAGAGTCGGGCACGGAAATCTTGCTCAATTACCTGCCAGTAGGATCGGAGGAAGCAACGGGCTTCTATGCTGAATGTGCAGTGGATGCGGGAGTAGGATTTATCAATTGCATCCCAGTGTTTATCGCTAGCAATCCCCTCTGGGCAGAGAAATTCCAACGGAACAACATACCCATCATTGGGGACGACATCAAAGCGCAACTGGGTGCCACAATTACTCACCGCACCCTATCGGACTTGTTCAAGAAGCGGGGGGTGAAGGTAGAACGCACCTACCAGATTAATACCGGGGGCAATACTGACTTCATGAATATGCTCAACCGCAGTCGCCTGAACTCGAAGAAAGAATCCAAAACCGAGGCAGTGCAAGCGGTGATGAGCGATCGCCTGGAAAAGGAGAACATCCATATCGGTCCCAGCGATTACGTGCCCTGGCAAAAAGATAACAAGGTGGCCTTCATTCGCATGGAGGGCAAACTGTTTGGGGACGTGCCCATGAATTTGGAAATGCGTCTGTCTGTAGAAGATTCACCCAATTCGGCGGGAGTCTCGATCGATGCCATCCGCTGCTGCAAGCTAGCCCTCAATGCCAAAAAGGGTGGTATTCTCTATTCACCTTCCGCCTATTTCATGAAGCATCCGCCCAAACAGTATACGGATGACGAAGCTTATCGGATGACGGAGAACTTTATTGCTGGCAAGCGTGCCGATTAAGCAGTGATATCCGATTTTTCCGGAACGGTGGCATCACTGTAGGGTTGAGGCGGGTCATTGTCTCGATCTGAAGGAAGTTGTTGTGTGCATTTCGTATTCGCGCAACAACTTCCTATCGATCGGATATAGAATAATTCAAGGTTTGGCATTTTATTTGTCATTGCGAGTTGCTATATTACAAATAATTTACAAAAGTATTATGTCGGACTTACGCTTAAATCTAGGCTGTGGTGCAAAACATCTAGAGGGCTACATCAATGTGGACAAGTTTGGAAATCCCGACATCAGGTTAGACTTGGAGACATTCCATTGGCCGTGGGAAGACAATAGTGCGATCGAAATTGAACTGTCTCACGTACTGGAACATCTCGGACAGCAGACAGAAGTTTATCTGAAAATCATCCAGGAGATATATCGGATCTGTAAAGCAGGGGCAAAGGTGCATGTGAGAGTCCCCCAGCATCGCCACGATGATTTACTCCACGATCCGACCCACATGCGGGCAATCACTTGGTTTGAGCATTTTTTCCCAAAAACTGAACCAAGAGTGGCAAGCAAACGGAGATGCGACTACGCCACTGGGTCTATATCTGGGTGTTAACTTCGATTTAGTGGAGACTATCTATATCCCTAGCGATCTCTGGTACTCCCAGGAAGGCGATCGGGCTGATGATACAGATTATCTCCTAGAACAGAGTACACTCTACAATAACCTCATCAGAGAGGTGGATATGACTTTAGTCGGGCGGTCAAGTAAGAGTTACGTAGGGCAGGCGTCTCTACCCGTCATTATCAGGAATCAACCATAAAATATGAACAATTACATAAATAAAACAAATAAAATAGACTGGGAGAGTCTGAAAGTTGCCCTGTCAGGACTGGAAATGATTACAGACCAGACTCAGGTGGCTAAGTTATCCCAAGATTACCATACCTTTAGCCCCATTCTCCAACCCCTGCTGTCAGGAAAAACGGGGGATATTGTCATTCGTCCTGCTAACGAAGCAGAAGTCTTGCGCGTTGCTGCTGCATGTGTTAAGCATCGAGTCCCCCTAACGGTACGGGGGGCGGGAACGGGAAATTATGGACAATGCGTTCCCCTCCATGGCGGCGCGATCTTGGAGATGACGCGGATGCAGGAAATCAAAGAAATGAAACCGGGATGGACCCGGGTGGAACCGGGAGTGAAACTGGCGCAATTAGATAAGCAAACTCGGTCAATTGGTTGGGAAATTCGCATGGCCCCCTCAACCTATCGTACCGCCACGATCGGGGGATTTATTGGCGGGGGTAGCGGTGGAATTGGTTCGATTACTTATGGAGGACTGCGCGATCGGGGTAACCTGTTAGCAGTGCGCATCGTCTCCCTGGAAGAGGAACCCCGGGTGATGGAACTGCGGGGAGATGACGTCCAGAAAGTGAATCATGCTTACGGTACAAATGGCATTATCACCGAGTTGAAAATTCCCCTGGCCCCCGCTTATCCTTGGGTAGAGGCGATCGCCACCTTTAGCGATTTTATGACAGCAGCGCGATTTGGGCAAGCGTTGGGGGACGCAGATGGGATAATCAAGAAACTAATCAGCATTCATGCCTGGCCCATTCCCAAATATTTTACAGCTTTAAGCGAATATATTCCTGAAGGTACCCATGCCGCCTTACTAATGGTAGCAGAATCTGGATTAGAACCCTTGCAAGAGTTAGTGGGGGAATTTGGCGGTCAGATTACTTATAAAAAAGCAGCATCATCAGCTGGAAAAGGAGTAAACCTAGGAGAATTTACCTGGAATCATACCACATTACATGCTCGGACTGTAGATCCTTCCCTAACTTATTTACAGAGTGGATTTCCCGCCGATCGAAATCTCGAGATGGTGGAACATATGTATCGTTACTTTGAAGATGAAGTAATGATGCACTTAGAATTTACGCGGGCGAATGGTAAAGCAGTTCCGATCGGGTTGCAAGTAGTGAAGTTTACCACGGAGTCCCGCCTGAACGAGATTATTCGCTATCACGAAGCACAGGGGGTATTTATAGCCAATCCCCACACTTATATCTTAGAGGATGGAGGTAGAAAAGAGATAGATCCAGTCCAGTTCGAGTTTAAGAAACGGGTTGACCCCTATGGGTTGCTGAATCCTGGTAAAATGCGGGCATGGGATTCACAGTACAGTGATCGCACCGCACGGTTTGTAGTAAACACTTTAGTGCTTGCCGTTTGTAGTGCTGACATCTTATGTATGTAAATACAGGTGCTACTTCACTTATAGCTGCCGAAAAAGCGGAAATAAAAATAGCAGTAGAATTGAAAAGTTTTAAAGGTTATTCTCCCATGAATGACCTAGAAAATGCTGTCGGTCAGTATATTGTCTATAACGATGTCATCGAAAAAATAGCTCATGACTTATATTTGGCAATATGTCAATACGTTTGATGGCATATTCAGCGAACCAATAGGCAAACTAATACTGGATAATGACCGCTTAAATATAATAGTTTTTGACCGAAATAAGGAGGTAATTGTAGAATGTACTCCACGGCTGAATATCAACAATTGATCGAAAATATTATCGGCGAATATGCTCAATTGCGCTACTCTCACGGGGAAGTAGAGAGACAACCCGTGTTCGACCGAGAAAATCACCAATATTTATTAATGCTTGTGGGAAGAGATGGTCGTAAAATGGTTCACGGCTGCTTAATTAATATCGCGATCGCAGATGATAAAATTTGGATTCATCGCGATGGGACAGAAGACGGTGTAGCTGGAGACTTGTTAGCAGTAGGTGTCCCTAAAGATCGCATAGTATTAGGGTTTTATTACCCAGACACGCGCAAGATTACCGATTTTGCTGTTTGCTGATTTCAGGGGAGATCGCCTCTATAGGTGAGTGGTACTCTATTTTTGCGCTTGTCCCTGATTATGCTATTATAGGGGCGATCGCCGTTCGGAGAAAGGAAGGTAAATTATGACGACAGCAACAAAAATACGCTTGTGGACTGTAGAGGAATATCATAAGATGATTGAGAGTGGTATTCTTACCCGTGACTCCCATGTAGAATTGTTAGAAGGTCGGATTGTAGAAATGAGCCCTCAAGGTCCACTCCATGCAGGTACTACCCAACGCGCTTCCGATTATATCAAAGCTTGATTACACGATCGAGCTCATGTCAGGATGCAATTGCCCGTTACTTTACCAACTTCCGAACCGGAACCCGATGTGGCCGTAGTTAGGATCGATCGGGGTGCCTATGGAGATCATCATCCTACGCCAGACGAAATATTTCTGCTCGTAGAAGTCGCCGATATAACCCTAAGAATCGATCGCCTGGAGAAAGCGCCCCTCTACGCCAGGGCAAATATTCCAGAATACTGGATTTTAGATGTGAGCGATCGCCAAGCCTATATTTTCCGCGATCGGACTTCCGTTGGCTATAGATCGTCTTTTGTTTTGCCAGATAATGCCGCTATTGCACTAAGAGCATTTCCAACAATAGAAATATCCC
This sequence comes from Hormoscilla sp. SP12CHS1, assembly GCA_014324065.1. Lineage (GTDB taxonomy): Bacteria > Cyanobacteriota > Cyanobacteriia > Cyanobacteriales > Desertifilaceae > Hormoscilla. The sequence goes on from JACOMV010000014.1 coordinate 22,759, forward strand.
TATCCGAGCTTTTTCTGCCGTAGTGGGTGCATTCTCCTGCCAAGCAAATATCGCCGATAAAAAAAAGAGCGATCGCACTGTAGTAAACACTGAAGTGTTTACCAGTTTGTAGTAAACACTTTAGTGTTTTTCCGGTAACAATTATAAGCACATTCTGTATAAATTTGTAGTGCTAATTTATTCTGTGCGATTGGTTTTAACTTTAGGAGGCAAAGAGAACATAATCCAGGGGAAAAGCATCCTATAGTTGAAATATTTTGGCAGTATTAGTTAGAGAATTTGATAAGGATGAATAATAGCTTATACCAAAACAGCAAGCCATGTTGCGCATTTCAAAAACAAGATGAATTGGTCCTGGGAAATTACCTCGCAATCGCCGCATTATCACGCGATCCCCCCAAGCAGGAAACCGGGTCCGATTGGGAAATCGGGGGTAAAATGGGGGCATGGGATTCACAGTATGGCACCATAAACTGGCGCATACAGCCTCACATATTCATCATTTATTGAGATATCTGAGTTTAATAATTCTGCAATCTTCCTAACCTGAAGGTCTTGGTATAGCAGAATTTCTTGATATAAAACTCTGGCAGATTCATCATTGCAGATGCGGTAATGGAGGATCTTTGGGGTCCGCGCCATCAACTCAGGCAAAACCGTTGCAGGACCTGTAATATGTCAATCAAAGTTGATGCTCTCATTGTTACACAGTATTGTACCTCTTTGCGTTTTATTGATTGAATGCGATCGCCAAACCTATTATCCCACCAAGTATTGTAATTACGATTTTAACAGAAAATCCCATTATTGCACCGATTACCATCAAAAATCCAACAACAATTTGTCCTCGCGTAGGTTCGGATGATGACGAAGAAGGTTTGGGTGCATCCCAGTTTGGTAATGAGCAAAAATGCTCAGATAATTCCGAGTCTCCTGGGTTGGGAGTGAGAAATCAATCTTATAATCACACAAACTCAAGGGTTTCAGCCTTTTCGCTCG
>JACOMV010000015.1 GCA_014324065.1 Hormoscilla sp. SP12CHS1
GTGTGTGCAGTTTGAGCATTTCCTGAGACACCAAACAATTCCAAAATTAGTTTTGGAAGCCGTAAACTTTTCAAAGTGTGGATTGGGGGCACAGGATCATCAAGTGACGGAATCCGTTGAGGAAATAGAAACACATCTGGCGCAGCGTCAAAGGCAATCGTGCTTTCACGTCCTGGATATTTTGGACAAGGACGTGTAGTAGTTCCACAAAGAATGTCTTTAAAGAAAACCACATCGACGAGCTTTTGACGCCTTACCAGCTCATTAGTCACACGATTGATAATTGAATGAGAACCATTTGCTGGTTGATTGACAATGGCTCCATCGAGATGACACCAGATTCCAAACTCTCTAGCCCAAAGAGGACGTTCAGAAATATTAATGCTGTTCCCCTCGCCACCCTTAACCTCAATGGCTGCGAAGTAATCAGGGTTACGTTCTAATGCAACTGTAAAATCATACCGCCTCACATGACTACTCTGGCTATAGTCGGCTATCCGGTGCTGCTGAAGTAAGCTATCCAACACGACCTTGACCAAACCTTCACGACTCGTAGTTGAGGAAGCAATAAATCTACCTCGAATACTTTCAATCGCTGATCGAAACACCAAGCCACTCTTGTAGTCAGCAGGCTGTATTTGATGCTGTAGGAGAACATCAGGATGTAGTACATCTAGATTGGTCAACAGGTTGATTGTGGGCTGAACCTGCTTTGTTATTCGTTCCTCATGCCTGCAAGGAAGTGTCAATCAGTTTCTCCTCCATCGAACAAAAGCTTCAGAGATTATAGTAATCTATTCAATAGGTGGTATTAGGATGGGCAATGACAAATTTTCATTAAACTAGGGCGTGTCATCAATCAAATTGCTTGACAGAAGTAGATGGATACAGTATAAACTACAAATCCCGGCAATAACAATCAAGAGGGCATGATATGAGACGCTATGGCTTGCTCGACGACCAGTGGGAAAGGATCTGTTACCTTTTACCTGGTCGCTTAGGGTGACCCTGGCGCTACAGCTAAGGACAATAGATTATTCGTTGAAGCCGTGTTATATCGATATCGTGCTGGCATTCCCTGGCGGGATTTACCGGAGTGTTTTGGGGATTTTCGGGTCGTGTCCAGAGACGCCCACCCAAGGGTGGGGGCTCTCGGACACGAGTTGTTCATACCCGCCATACCCGTTGGTCTGAAAAGGGAGTTTGGAAGCAGGTATTCGATGTCTTGGCCTCAGACGCCGATAACGAATACGCCGCGATTGATGCCACCATCGTGCGTGCCGATCAACACAGTGCGGGTGCAAAAAAAACACCCTCAGATACGTGCGAAACCCAAGCCATAGGCCGTAGTAAAGGGGGACTATCGACAAAGATTCATGCCACTGGCGAGGCCTTGGGCAATCCCACAGGATTTCATCTTACCCCTGGCCAAGCCCACGACTTACAAGGCGCTGACCTGCTATTGGATAAAATCGGTGAGCTTCAGACTAGAAGCAAGAGTCATTTGATAATCGGGCCTCAGCACTAAGTTGGAGTGCTGCTTTCATCATCGATCGTAGCAGCCGTCAGACCGCCGGTAATCCTGCTCCCAGAGTAGGCCAGCATCCGCAGTGCGCCCCAGGCTACAGCTTTGACTGTGGGCTGATAGATGGCGGCAATGCCAATAACTCGATCTAAGAGCATTACTGCCAACAGCGGCTGTCCAGTAGCAGCAAGCATACCCAATGAGAGCCGAAAGTACAGGTGGGTGACTTGCCGTTTGCGATTCAGAGCGACAGATCGAGTGGACGCCCCGCAGTTTCTTGGTTAGAATCTAGTACCTGTACGAACTTCCGGGATTGTCAGCCAGCAGCTGAGTTACTTCATCATGTCTGGAGGCAGGAAGATCCATAACTCTAGCGGCATCCTCGACCTGAATAACAACTTCCTGAGCGGTACGCTCCCTGAGTTAGGTGACCTCACCAATTTGCAAGACCTCCACCTGATCCACAACTCCCTTCGCGGTACGATCCCCTCTGAGTTAGGCGACCTCACCAATTTGCAAGACCTCCACCTGATCCACAACTCCCTTCGCGGTACGATCCCCTCTGAGTTAGGTTCCCTCAGCAATTTGCAAGTCCTCGGCCTGGCCAAGAACTCCCTTCGCGGTACGATCCCCTCTGAGTTAGGCTCCCTCCGCTAAAATTTGCAAAACCTCTACCTGTACGAGAACAACCTTCGCGGTACGATCCCCTCTGAGTTAGGCGACCTCAGCAATTTGCAAAACCTCTGGCTGTACTCCAACTCCCTGAGCGGTACGATCCCCGACAGTATCAAGGATTTGTCAGCAGACAAACAATTGGAAAACCCTCCCTATGTGGAAACTGAGATTGACGACGTGGATGCTACTTCCGGTCAGAACTTCGGCCTCAATGTCAGCGGGAACTTCGGCGACATTAACAACAACATTACTAGCTACAGCGCCAGCGTTTTGCCAAACGGTTTAACTATTGACTCCACTAGTGGGGCGATCAGTGGCACCCCTACTACTGAGGGCAATTTTGCTGTGACGGTAACAGTATCGGATAGTGCGGAAGGCCAGGTAGAAGATGAATTTAATATTGCGGTATCGCCGACTCTCAATGCCGATGATTATAAAGCCCTTCAGACTCTGTATGACAGCACTAATGGAAAGAACTGGACGAACAATACAGGCTGGAAAGACTGGGATTTCAGCAGCGCAGCGACCCTCCCCCCTGCTTCTGTTGTTAGTGGGTGGCATGGGGTGAGAGTGACAGTGACAGTGACAGCTGAGGGCGTAAAGGACTTACGGGTGACGGGAATCGATCTAAGCTCCAACAACCTGGTTGGTATGCTCCCCTCCGAGTTAGGCGACCTCAGCAATAACGTTTACCTCAGCAATTTGCAACAACTCCGGGTGGCCAAGAACTTCCTGAGCGGTACGCTCCCCTCCTGGTGAGGTTCCCTCACCAATTTGCAAGACCTCTACCTGAATGATAACGACCTGAGCGGTACGATCCCCTCTGAGTTAGGCTCCCTCAGCAATTTGGAACACATCCACCTGAATGATAACGACCTGAGCGGTGAGATCCCCTCTGAGTTAGGCTCCCTCACCAATTTGCAATACCTCCGCCTGTACAAAAACGACCTGAACGGTACGCTCCCCTCCTCGTTAGGTTCCCTCAGCAATTTGCTAGTCCTCGGGGTGGCCAAGAACGACCTGAGCGGTACGATCCCCTCTGAGTTAGGCTCCCTCCGCGAAAATTTGCAAAACCTCTACCTGTACGAGAACAACCTGAGCGGTGAGATCCCCTCTGAGTTAGGCGACCTCAGCAATTTGAAAAACCTCTGGCTGTACTCCAACTCCCTGAGCGGTACGCTCCTCAACAGTATCAACGCTTTGTCAGCAACAACACGATTGGAAAACCCTCCCTATGTGGTAGATGGGATTGAAGACGTGGATGCTACTTCCGGCCAGAACTTCAGCCTCAATGTCAGTGGGAACTTCGGCGACATCAACGGCAACATTACTAGCTACAGCGCCGAGGGTTTGCCAAAGGGTTTAACCATCGACTCCAGTAGTGGGGTGATCAGCGGCACCTTTACTAAGTCGGACATTTCTATCGTGACAGTAACTGCATCGGATAAGGCAGGAGGCAAGGTATCCGATGAATTTTATATTGCGGTATCGCCTAATCTCAATGCCGGTGATTATGCAGCCCTGAAGGCTCTGTATAACAGCACTGGTGGAGATAGTTGGACGAATACAGGCTGGGATTTCAGCAGCGAAACTCCCCCCTCTGCTTCTGTTGTTAATCAGTGGCATGGGGTGACAGTAGTGGACTCACGGGTGACGGTAATCGACCTGAACAACAAGGACCTGAGCGGTACGATCCCCTCTGAGTTAGGCGACCTCAGCAATTTGCAAGTCCTCCGGTTGGATAACAACTCCCTGACCGGTACGCTCCCCTCTGAGTTAGGCAACCTCCGCGAAAATTTGCGAGTCCTCCATCTGGACCACAACAACCTGAGCGGTGAGCTCCCCCCTGAGTTAAGCTACCTCAAAAATGCGCAAGACGTCGAAGTGGACCAAAACTCCCTGAGCGGTACGCTCCCCTCTGAGTATGGCGCCTTAGCAAATGTGCAAGACTTAGACGTGGGCGACAACTCCGTGAGCGGTACGCTCCCCTCTGAGTTAGGCTCCCTCCGCGAAAATTTGCAACACTTCGACGTGGCCAACAACAACCTGATCGGTACGATGCCTGACAGTATCGACACTTTATCAGGAGTAGACAAAGTGTTGGAAAACCCTCCCTATGTGAAAACTGAGATTGACGACATGGATGCTATTTCCGGTCAGAACTTCAGTCGAGATATCAGTGAGAACTTCGGCGACATTAACAACAACATTACTAGCTACAGCGCCGAGGGTTTGCCAAACGGTTTAACTATTGACTCCAGTAGTGGGGAGATCAGCGGCACCTCTACTACTGAGGGCAGTTTTGACGTGACGGTAACGGTATCGGATCGTGCGGGAGGCCAGGCAGAAGCTGAATTTAATATTGCGGTATCGCCTATGCTGGATGCCGGTGATTATGCAGCCCTGAAGGCACTCTATAACACCGCTGGTAGTTGGAATAATAAGGCAGGCTGGGAATACTGGGATTTCAGCCGCCGAACTCTCCCCTCTGCTAATGTTGTTAGTCGCTGGCATGAGGTGGCGGTAGAGGGCTCACGGGTGACGGAAATCAAGCTAGGCGACAACTCCCTGAGCGGTATGCTCCCCTCCGAGTTGGGCTCCCTCACCAATTTGCAAACCCTCGACCTGCACAACAGCTCCCTGAGCGGTAAGATCCCCTCTTGGTTGGGCTCCCTCACCACTTTGCAAACCCTCGACCTGCACAACAGCTCCCTGAGCGGTACGATCCCCTCTTGGTTGGGCTCCCTCAGTAATTTGCAAAAACTCCGCAACTCCCTGAGCGGTACGCTCCCCTCTGAGTTAAGCTCCCTCACCACTTTGCAAACCCTCGACCTGTCCGTAAACAACCTGAGCGGTAAGATCCCCTCTTGGTTGGGCTCCCTCACCACTTTGCAAACCCTCGACCTGGACTCCAACGACCTGAGCGGTACGATCCCCTCTGAGTTAGGCGACCTCACCAATTGGCAATGGCTCGACCTGTCCTGGAACTTCCTGAACGGTGAGATCCCCGACAGTATCAAGGATTTGCCTGCTCGTAACAAAAATTTGGAAAACCCTCCCTATGTGAAAACTGAGATTGACGACGTGAATGCTACTTCCACTAAGAGCTTCAGCCTCGATGTCAGTGGGAACTTCGGCGACATTAACGGCAACATTGCTGGCTACAGCGCCGAGGGTTTGCCAAACGGTTTAACTATTGACTCCAGTGGGGTGATCAGCGGCATCCCTACTACTGAGGGCAATTTTCCTGTGACGGTAACTGCATCGGATAGTGCGGAAGGCCAGGTAAAAGCTGAATTTAATATTGAAGTTGACGTTCTCAATGCTAATGATTATGCAGCCCTGAAGGCTCTCTATGAGAGCATTGATAAAGATGATTGGAATGGTAAGGCAGGCTGGGATTTCAGCAGCGAAACTCCCCCCTTTGCTTCTGCTGTTGATCAGTGGCATGGGGTGACAGTAGTGGGCTCACGGGTGACGGAAATCGACCTGGACTCCGACAACCTGGACGGTACGCTCCCCTCTGAGTTAGGCGACCTCAGCAATTTGCAATTCCTCGACCTGGAGGCAAACCGCCTGAGCGGTACGCTCCCCTCTGAGTTAGGCGACCTCAGCAATTTGCAACGCCTCGACCTGGACGCCAACTCCCTGAGCGGTACGTTCCCCTCTGAGTTAGGCGACCTCAGCAATTTGCAAACCCTCAACCTGGAGGCAAACCGCCTGAGCGGTACGCTCCCCTCTGAGTTAGGCGACCTCAGCAATTTGCAAACCCTCAACCTGGAGAACAACTCCCTGAGCGGTACGTTCCCCTCTGAGTTAAACCTCAATAATTTGAAAACCTACAACCTGGAAAACCCTCCCTATGTGGAAACTGAGATTGACGACGTCGATGCTATTCTCGGTGCGAACTTCAGCCTCAATGTCAGTGGGAACTTTGGCGACATTAACAACAACATTGAGCGCTACAGCGCCAGCGGTTTGCCAGAGGGTTTAATCATTAACTCCACTAAGGGGGAGATATCTGGCACCCCTACTAAGAAGGGAAATTCTACCGTGACGGTAACTGCAACGGATCAGGCGGGAAGCCAAGTAAAGATGAATTTGATATTGCGGTATCGACTGCCTATCTGAAAACTCAAATTCCCGATGTCGAGACTAATTTCGGTAATAACTTCAACCTTGATGTAAGCGGAAACTTCGGCTTCGTTAGTAGCTACAGCGCCAAGGGTTTGCCAAAGGGTTTAACCATCGACTCCAGTAGTGGGGCGATCAGCGGCGCCCCTACTAAGTCGGGCAATTTTACCGTGACGGTAACTGCATTGGATAGTGCCCCCCCCTCAGCGATCGGGTGCGGTCAAAACCGGTTGGTAGGAAGCATCCCCAAACTCGGCTGGCAACCGCCCCATCGATTTACAGAACAGGTCTTGGGTAGCTCATTCGTGGAGTTGATTACAATTTATTATCGCTTACGGATTATGTGATAAAAAATCCTGATCGGCAAAGGCTTGACAAGTGGAAGCTACTATTTAATTTAAGGTGATCTTAGGGCGAAAGAGCGCGATCGTGGGTAGAGCTGATAACGATTTATTATCGTAAACAAAGTACTGAATAATAAATTTTAATCAGCAGACTCTTGACAAACGTGCGGTCGTGATTCATGATAAACTTATACCGAAAAAAAGATACTTTTAGCCAAAGGGCAGGGCAGCTTATCCGCTCTGCCCTTTTCTAACAACGTGACAACTCTTAATTGCTACATCCCGGCGCCTGCGCGCTGAGGTACACGCGGAGAGGAGAGCAGCCGTGGGAACGAGGGGTCCGGCTACATGAACAAATGCGTTGACTCCCTCAGCAATTTGCAATTCCTCGGCCTGTCCAAGAACTCCCTTCGCGGTACGCTCCCCACTGAGGTTTGTAGTGAGGACTTCCGTCCTCACTACAAACCTCAGAAAAATCGGAGTTAGGCTCCCTCAGTAATTTGCAAAAGCTCTACCTGTACAACAACTCCTTGAGTGGTACGATCCCCGACAGTATCAACGCTTTGTCAGTAAAGAAAGGATTGGAAAACCCTCCCTATGTGGAAACTCCAATTTTCGACAACCAAGAAATATTGGGTTCTGCTTTTCCCCGATTTGACTAGGGAGAGAAAAAGGCTATATCCCTTACTGGGTGGGCATCTTGAACTCTTTGTGGTATCAACTACGAACTACGAACGGGGAGTTTTGACAACAACATCGTCAGTAAAAGAGCGAGAAACTGAAACTATTTGTTATAACAATGTCAGCCTACTTGAGACAGCCTGCGGCTTTTCTGTCCCCGTGCTTCAACAGAGCGATCGCCTCCTTTCCCTTAACCAACCGCATAACGAGTAAACTGACGCTTAAAAGCAGAATGGAAACCCAACACGATATCGGTAGCGGGTACGCCCATCTCAACTAACCTTTCAGCAACAGCATCTTCAGTGCCGTTATACTGAACCCAAATCTTGCCATCTTCAATGTCAAAGTGCATGACCGGACCAAATACCCGCTTATCTCCTTGCCAACCCACATAAGCTAACTGATAGTGGTGCCGTTCTCGATCGAAGATCAGCTGCGCTTTTACCGAAGAATCTGTTGCGATCGAAAGTTCAGCATGTTCTGTCAAAATTTGCTCTATCGCTTGTCGATAACTATCTATTTTATCCATTGCTTAATTTCCTTCTGCTTAGGATCGTAGGTTATCAGTTTGACATGATTGCTGCCTAGGGACTGTTGGATGAAAGGAAGCTGGAAAAAATCTTTATAAGTGTCAACGGGAATTGCTAAATAAACCAATCGTTCTGGTTCTTGTTCTTCTAAGGCTTGACGATAGTTAAGATACTGACCCAAAGCCATATGAAACGAGTTATATCCGAGTCACTAATAAAAATTTTAATTTCTACAGCAATTTTTTCTGCATTCCGTTCTGCGGCGATCGCGCTTTCTGCTGCCAAATCAATCTGCAACTTGACCGCCTCACTAATCCTAATCTTTAAAGGATCGTGGGTAATCTTCCAACCATCCTTGATTAAAGCATTTTTAAATTGTTGATGGAAAATGTCTCTAGCCATTATATTGGTAAACTATCACATTGCTTTATTATAACGATGTCAGCCTACTTTGTCAAGAGACAGCCTGCGGCTTTTCTGTCCCCGTGCTTCAACAGAGCGATCGCCTTATATTCCGATTATCTTACTATCTGCTCTTCCTGCCTCCACCGACCAAAAATCCAACCTCTTGCCAGAGTGATGGAGGCCAGTCACATTGGTGAATTGTAACAATCTCAGCCTACTTTGTCAAGGGACCGCCTGATGCAAATCCTCTGACCTCAGATATGAGTGCAAAACCATACCATCCCGAAACCACACAATTCGCTGGGTTTGACTCGCTACCTTGGGTTCGTGAGTCACCATTACTACTGTCATCCCACTAGCATTTAATTCGGTAAAAATGTCCAGCACTTCTTGCGTTGTTTTGGTGTCCAGCGCCCCCGTCGGTTCGTCCGCTAGCAGCAATACGGGATGGTTCACGATCGCCCGGGCGATCGCCACCCGTTGCTGCTGTCCGCCTGACAGTTGATTGGGTTTATTCTGCATGCGATCGTGCAAACCAACCCTTCGCAAAGCCTCTGCCGCCCGATCGCGCCTTTCTGCTGGCCGAACGCCGCCATAAACCATTGGTAGCATCACATTTTCCCAAGCAGTTAGCTGGGGTAACAGGTGAAATTGCTGGAACACAAACCCCAGCTTTTGGTTGCGAATATGGGCAAGTTCGTTAGATGGCATTCTGGCCACATCTACCCCATCCAAATCATAGCGACCCGCAGTCGGTCTGTCCAGACAACCGATAACATTCATCGCCGTAGACTTCCCCGATCCTGAAGGGCCCATAATCGAGCAATATTCCCCTTTCTCTACTGTGAGACTAACATCTTGTAGCGCCTTGACTTCCACATCGCCCATATTGTATACTTTATAAATATTCTCTAGGCGAATGATGATTGACTTCGAGGATAAATCCTGACGTTGTACTGATTCTTGATTTTCGATCGCTGATAAATTTTCCATGCTTCTCTCCCAAGATTTAATTCTCTCGCTCTCGGGCTCTGCCTGGGAATTCTCTTGCTTCTGGGCTCTGCCTGGGAGCGTAACTTGGAGGCAGAGCCTCCACAGAAGATTAATTACCCCCTCCGCAGAGCCTCTACATGACGTTCCCTGCCAGAGTCAGGGAACGAGAAAAAACATTTTTTAACTTTGAATTTTGAATTGCTTAGGCGCTGCTAGGCGCTGCGGAGGGCAACGATCGGGTCTAGTTTAGCAGCTTGTCGGGCGGGAAAGACGCCGAAAAATAGACCGATAGTGCCAGAAACTCCCACCGCAACTGCGATCGCCCCCAGGGAAACACCTGATTCTAGAGGACTAAAGGCGGCCACCATAATAACGCTACTCATCCCGATCGCCGTCCCTATTAATCCCCCTGCTGTGGAAAGAATTACTGACTCGATCGTAAACTGAATCAAGATATCTCGTTCGGAAGCCCCGATAGCCTTGCGCAGTCCGATTTCCTGAGTGCGTTCCGTCACCGAAACCAGCATAATATTCATAATGCCAATGCCGCCGACTACCAGCGAAATAGCCGCGATCGCCGCCAACATCAGGGTCAGGGCCCCGGTGATCTGGCCCATAATCTGCATTAAATCCTTCTGGTTGCGGACAGTAAAATCATCCTCGTCAGTAATTTTATGCCGCAGTCTCAACAAATTTTCAATTTGAAACTGGGCCGCACTCATGCTATCTTCATCCTTAGCGGAGACAGAAATAAAGGTAACTTGAATGCCATAGGGAGAAGTCCGTCCCGTAATCCTGTTCGCCATCATAGTCACGGGAACGTAGGCGTTCATATCCATATTATCGCCAAAGGTCGAACCTTTTGGTTGCATCACTCCAATCACCCGCAGACTCACATTTTTTAGTCGTACAGATTTACCCAAAGGATCTTCATCCCCAAACAATTGTTCGGCAAGTTCCGAACCCAGGGCCACCACAGTTTCATTCCGCTGCAAATCTAACTCGCTCAAAAACCGACCTCTGGCAACATCCAAACTGCGTACTGTCAGAATATCTGGCGTCGTTCCCGTGATCGAAGTGGAAACATTTTTATTCCGGTAACTAATCAATTCGCTACTAGTTAGCATCGGTGCTACTGCTTCCACAGACGGGACTTGAGTGGCGATCGCCTCTGCATCTGCTAACACCAATGTCTGAGGCGAATAAACAGGCCGAGTTTGGGCTTCCGGACTCCCTGGCAAAACAAACAGCACATTTGGTCCCAGGGAATTTACCTTATTTTCCACAAACTTCTGGGCCCCTTCGCCGATGCCAATCATCCCGATCACGGAAGCATTGCCAATGATAATTCCCAACATCGTCAAGGTACTGCGCATCTTATTTGCCAGCAGCGTCGTACCCGCCATCTTCAGATTTTCTACAATGTCCATGAATTGTAAATTGTGAATTGTAAATTGTGAATTGTGAGTCGAACTCGGGCAGGCTTCCGACAGCCCTACGGAACTGTCTTATTTAATTTCCTTTTTGATGATATCTTCTAATTTTTGTCCTTCCGGAAGTTCCACAAATACCCGATCGCCCTCTTCTATACCATCTAGAATCTGGATTTGATTGCCAAAGGTAGAGCCGATCGTAACCGGTTGAAAGCTAGGTTGATTTCTATCATTGGGAATTAAAACCCCCGTCTCCCCTTTGTTCGTGATAATCGCTACAGTGGGTACAACTAAAGCATCCCGCAACTCGTCGCCCAGAAAGTTCAGATCCGCATTCATTCCCGATTGTAGCTTATCGGCACCCGTGGCGATCGCCACCCGCACCTGAAATAAAGTCACGTCCCGTTCCTTAATTGCTTCGGGGGAGATCGACTTAACCTTACCTTGAAAAACCTGGTCGGGATAGGCATCGGCGACAATTTCCACTGTCTGATTGGGTTTAATTTGACTGATATCTGCCTCTGGCACTTTCGCTAAAACTTCCAAACCCTTTGCCAAGGCGACAACAGAAGTAGAAGTAGCTGAACTGGCATCGGAAGCAGAAGTTGCTGGGGTCACGAAGGCTCCCGGTTCGGCATATTTCTGCACGATTAAACCAGAAAAAGGAGCGCGCACTTGCGTATCTTCCAATTGCACTTGATAGTAACGAACATTTGCCTCAGCTTCGGCCACATCTGCTTCGGCCTTAGCGATGTCCTCTGGACGAGAACCATTCACCAATTCAGCTAATTGACTTTGCGCTTCTGCTAAAGAAGCTTCCGCTTCGGCAATATCTTCTGGACGATTGCCATTTTCCAGCCTTTCTAGGCGTCGTTTCGCTTCCGCAACCCCTGCTTGCATTTGTTGCAGCGTCGCTTTGGCCCGACGCTCTTCATCTACGATCAGATCCAAATCATCCCGGGAAATTGCTCCCTCATCGGCCAGATTCTGGTTGCGCCTGACTCTCTGGGAGGCTAACTCTAAGCGCGATCGGGCCTCTCTTACCAGCGCCTTGGCCCTGGCCACGCGAGCGCGCGCCTCGGCAATGTCTTCCCTACGACTGCCAGCCCGCAGTTCTGCTAAAATTGCCCGAGATCGGTCTACCCGCGCTTGCGCTGCGGCGATATTTTCTGGGCGACTTCCCGCGATCGACTTATCTCTTTCGGCTTTGGCGCGGGCCAGACGGGCCTGAGCTTGCATCAACTGGGCCTCAAGTTCCCGACTTTCCATGCGGGCAATTACTTGTTCTGCCTGGACCCGATCGCCCTGTTCGACATATAATTGAGCTAAGCGTCCGGAGACCTTAGGACTGAGATTAACTCGTTTGACAGGCTGAACCACACCACTAGCTGTAATGCGCACCGTCATATTTTTACTTTCTACGGGGACAGTCAGTTCCAGCACTTCGGTAGATTTAGGTATAGCTGTTTGCATTATCACATAAGCTACACCCGTGGTTCCCACCAAGCTAGCTGCTACGATGCCTAGGATCCAGGGAGTTGGCGATTTAATTTTTTTATTAACCATAGGAATTTGCATCATTTCCATCCTCTCTATTTAAATTACTGTTTGTAGTAAAGACTTTAGTCTTTCCCCAGAAGTTTCAAATCGAGTAGGCTTTAGGCCGTTGGCATGCCGTGCGGATATGCAGTGCGCGACAAGCGCTAGCAGAACGATACCAACCCCTCAATGCCAGGCCCGACGCAGTTTCTCCTTCCCGCCTCGGGAAGGAGAAACTGTTCCTCTATCTTCCTGAAAGGTTGCTAATTAAATCTGGGCATAAGGTAGTCCGATTAACTGACATAATTCTGAGGCGATCTTTTCTGCCCAATCTTCGCCAGTATTCGATCGGGCTTGTTTATAGAGACAATAGCCAAGTTCTCGGTGTAAGAACCAGTTCTGGATCCGAGTTGGCATCTATCGGAACAATGATGATGGGAAATTGCTTATCCATAGCTCGTCATGTAACTAAAGAAATTGCCATTCACCTCGTTCCCAGGATCCGCCTGGGAACCCCAAATTTTCAATTCTCCACTCTATAGCCCAACTCTACCAAGCGCAGGCGATTCTGTCGCCACTTTGGTTGCACCTTGACAAATAACTCTAGATATACATGACCGGCAATTAATTTCTGCATTTGCTCCCGCGCCGCAGTCCCGATCGCCTTCAGCATACTGCCCTTATTGCCAATCAAAATACCTTTTTGAGAATCTCTTTCCACGTAAATCGCGGCAAAAACCCGAGTAATCTTGGGTTTTTCCTCTAACTTTTCAATCTGAATAGCTACCGAGTGGGGAACTTCCTCCCGAGTCAGCAGCAAAACTTGCTCTCGAATTAATTCTCCCATAATAAAACGTTCGGGTTGATCCGTGACCAAATCTGGGGGATAATAGTAGGGTCCGGGTTCTAGTCGATCGATTAATAACCTTTGCAGCTGTTCTAATCCCTCCTCAGTCAGGGCCGAAAACTTGGACATCTGCCAATTTTGGGCCTCAGCAAACTGCGCGTAACTGGCATCCATCCGCTGGCAATCTGACGGTTGCAGATCGCCTTTGTTCAATCCTAAAATAACGGGTATCTGGGTATGGGCTAGCAGATCCACTATGTAGCTATCGCCCCCACCCGCCGGAACCGAAGCATCGACTACAAACAGCAGCAGATCCACTGATTGAATGGCCATTTTGGCATTTTGCACTAGCACCTTCCCCAACTGATGATGGGGTTTGTGGATACCTGGGGTATCGACCAAAATCAGCTGGGCTGCCGGTGTAGTCAAGATGCCCCGCAAGCGGTTGCGCGTCGTCTGTGCTACTGGCGAAGTGATGGCAATTTTTTGCCCCACCAGCTGATTCACGATCGTAGACTTGCCCACATTCGGGCGTCCGATAATGCCGATGAAGCCCGATCGGAACCCCTCGGGTGCCGCCGGAATCACCGGGCCGACTAACTGAGAAGTATCTTGCATCCGAGAAGATTAAATTAAAATGTAATAACTCTAGACAAGTCCTGAATTAAGTGTAATTTACTTCTGGACTTTGCTCGCGAGACAAACTATGGGAGAAAAACAAATTGGCATTCTCACCAGTGGCGGCGACTGTGCTGGCTTAAATGCCATCATTCGGGCCGTTGTACTGCGTGCTACAGGTTATGGTTACTCAGTTCAGGGAATTCGTCAAGCGACTAACGGCTTGATGGCAGACCCCCCCCAGGCGATCGCCCTGGATATCCAGAATGTGGAGAATTTGTTGACAATTGGGGGGACAATGCTAGGAACCACCAATAAAGGCGACCCCTTTGCATACCCGATGCCAGATGGAACGACGATCGATCGATCGGCAGAGATTATCGCCGGATACCGCAAGTTAGGACTGGATGCCCTGATCGGCATTGGCGGCGATGGCAGTCTGGCCATTCTCCGACGCCTGGCCCAGCAGGGCGATATTAACCTGGTAGGCATACCCAAAACCATCGATAACGACATCGGCATTACCGAACATTGCATCGGTTTCGACACGGCTGTTAATATTGCTACTGAAGCCTTGGACCGCCTGCATTTCACAGCTGCCAGTCACAGTCGGGTGATGATCCTGGAAGTGATGGGACGGGATGCAGGACATATCGCCATCAGTGCGGGAATTGCTGGGGGTGCTGACGCGATCCTGATTCCGGAAATTCCTTACACAATTGAAAGCATCTGTAGCAAAATTAGACAACGTCAGGACCAAGGCAAGAATTACTGTTTAGTAATTGTCTCAGAAGCAGTTTGTAGCCAAGAAGGCGAACTCATTACCAATACCAACGTGTTAGGTCAATGTCGCTTAGGTGGCATCGGTCAATATTTAGCAGATAAAATTTCTCAGTGTAGCGGTGCCGAAACGCGAGTTACCGTGTTAGGACATAGCCAGCGGGGGGGGATACCTTCACCTCTCGATCGCTTAACGGCTTCCGCTTTTGGCGTGGCAGCAGTTGATTTGATCGCTGAAGGCAAGTACGATCAGATGGTGACTTGGCAAAATCGGCAAATCGAACGCGTTCCCATAGAGTCGGCGATCGCTCAATACCGGAAAGTCAACCCCTCCGGGACTCTAGTGAAAACCGCTAGAGGTTTGGGTATTTGCCTGGGTGACTAAACTCTAGGGTGGGCACTGCCCACTTTACGGTCTTGGCCACTAAGGGTCAATGCGACGGTCTTTGAGAAAAATTGTTGAGGTTGCCTCAACAGGGTATAATGGCAAGGCAAGGATTTTAGAGAGGCAGGTTTAGATGACAACAGTGATACCAGTGCGAGTAAGGTTTGGCAAAAACGTGGGATTCAGGAAAGAACTGAATCAACGGGTTGAAGCAATGTTTGCATCGTCCAACCTGAAACCGCGAGATAACCCAGCGATGTATCTCAAAACAGTAATTATTTTAGGCTGTGTGATTTCCGCCTGGACATTTACGGTCTTTGGGCCATCAGTTTACTGGATGAAAGTGCTGGGCTGTGTTACCCTCGGATTCGCGATCGCTGGGGTGGGCTTTAGTATCGGACATGATGCCAATCACGGTGGTTATTCTAATAGCCATCGCGTAAATCGGATCGTTGGTTCAATTTACGACTTCATCGGAGTGTCAAGTTATTTATGGCGATTTCGCCATAACGTTCTGCATCATACCTATACCAATATCTTGGGTCATGATGTGGAAATCCATGGGAATGGGTTAGTGCGGATGTCTCCCAGTATGGAGCATAAATGGTATCACAAATTCCAACATATATTTATTTGGTTTGTGTATCTATTCATTCCGTTCTATTGGTCGGTAGCGGATGTAGATTTGATTTTGTTCAAGGGCAAATACCTTGACAATACCATCCCTGAACCACAACCATTAGAAATGATAGCATTGCTGGGATTTAAGCTGATTTGGCTGGGCTTATTTGTTGGCATCCCGATCGCAGTAGGATATAGTACCCCAGAAGCAATCATTGGTTTTACGATCACTTACATGACCTATGGATTGTGGATTTGCACGGTGTTTATGTTGGCTCACGTGCTAGAACCAGCAGAGTTTGTTCAACCGGATGTGGAAACAAACACGATCGGTGATGAATGGGCAATTTTTCAAGTAAAAACAGCGGTAGATTTTGCTCCTAATAATTGGCTACTGAACTGGTATCTGGGGGGACTAAACTATCAGGTAGTTCATCACTTGTTCCCCCATGTCTGTCATATACATTATCCCAAGATTGCTCCTATTTTGGCAGAAGTATGCGAAGAATATGGCGTGAAATACAACGTCTACGATACCTTTTGGGAAACGATCGTCGCTAACTATCGCTGGCTGAAAAAAATGGGGACTGCGCCAAGTACAGCTACCACACTCTAACAGGCCGGAACTATAACAGGCCGGAACCCGTTCCCACGCTGCGGGTGGGAACGTGTGTAGGGGGCCCCTGCCCACCGAACTGAATTTTATTAGTCAACATTACAGGAGTTGAGCATGAACGACTTACGTCTAGACACAGTAGTAGAGTGGGCACCGCCCACCTTACGCATCGACCGAGGCCCGATCCTCTACAGCAACTGCTCCTGGTAATGGTGCTGACTCTACAGTTACAGTTACTGTAGCTGTAGCCATGTTCCCCTCTGCATCACCAATACTGTACTGTAGATGAAGCTGTCTTCTCCCGTAAACCCTGCTGCTGGAGTATACACCAACTTGTCATTCATCAGATGGGCAGTACCATTATCGTCGCGAGTGACTGTTCCCCCATTTTCTGTCTGGCCCTCAAAGGATGTCACTCCAAAGAGGAGACCTTCTGTATGAAAGTCATTTTCCAAAACTGCGATCGTTTCACTTTCTCCTGCCACAACCGAGGCTCGATCGTCTACAGCAACTGGTCCTGTAGTCATGTTTCCCTCTCCATCACCAATGCTGTCGATGAACTTTTCTTCTCCGGTCAACTCTGCTTTGGCCACAATTAATCTCCCGATCGCTGCATGTAAATCATCTTCCAATTATCCTCTACCAACTGAAGCTTGACAATTCCGGATTTTCTCCTGATTTCTCCTCACATACTCCGATTATCATTAATCTGCAAATATTTTTCTATGTTTAATTATATATAAATTATTTTGCTTAGGTACTATTAACATCTGGCCAAAACCACTTTACTTCCATGACTCTCACTTCCGAGCATCACCGGTTAATAAGAGAAGAGCTACCGGCTAATTGGTAGGGAGTTAATATCTGACGGAAGTAAGCTAAAAAAAAGATTGACTGGGAGTTGACATCTGGATGTCAGCCTGTTTAAAATGAAATAGCACCCCCCAAGGCGGTTCAGGGACACTACAAAGCAACATCCCCTAACACCACCCCCCTATTACCTACCGATATCTCCTGGGTAGTGATCCTAGGGGTCGGGAGACACCGCACAGCTAAGGCCCTTACCATTGCCAGTAGCTTCAGAGGCCCCGAATGTTCTGGCTGTTGTCAAGGAGCCATGGTTGGTTTTGCACCCAAGGACAACGGAATTTCAAGCATTCAGGGGAATGCTAGTATTTGTGACAAAACCTTGAGGTATTGCCCTCTCATTTATCAGTAGCCCAGAAACCAGGTTTCGCAGGAGTTACCGGGTTTCTTAATTATTATGAACCATCAACAATGAACAAGTATTAAGCAGGTTTTGCTTGTGCCTTTTGTTGCAGGCGGGAAATGTGGGCTTTTTCTAGGAGTCCCACTAGCACGCCATTATCACGAACTACGGGTAGCTGAGATAGCTGTAACTGTTCTAGCAGTTGTACCGCTTCTAGCAGGGATTGATCGGCTCTAACTGTTGTGGATCCTGCGATCGCTTGGGTCAGTTGCTTGACCTGAGTTTGGGGCCAGTTAGATGTGGGGATAGTTTTCATGTCCTCTACCTTGATGCTGCCGATCAGTTGTCCCCACTCATCGATGACCAGGAATTTGCGCCATTTCTGATTGCCAATTACGAAGTCGTTCGCAAATTCTCTCAGGGACAAGTTAGCTGCCACAATTGGACTATTGGGAGTTACCGCATCTTCGGCTTTTAGTCCTGCTAGTGTATCCGCGAACGCGGCTGACTGGGCCGATCGCCCGGCGTTTTGTAGCAGGAACCAACCGATTAACATAGTCCAGAAGCTACCGTAGTTGCTAATGCCTAGGAGTGACAAAGAACCAATGATGATGCCAACCCAACCCAGGATTTGACCGACGCGGCTAGCAAAAACGACTCCTTTGTAAGGATTGCCCGTGATTTTCCAGACTAGGGCCTTGAGGATATTACCGCCATCCAGGGGTAAGCCGGGAATCAGGTTAAACAGGGCTAGCACTAGGTTGATGTAGGCTAGCAGTCCGAAAATCGCTGCTACTGGCCCGGTGAATGGGGCTGTCAGGTTGATGGCGGTCAGCAGAACAAACAGGATTATGCTGACCCCAGGACCCGCGATCGCGACCCAGAAGGCTTCCCCTGGGGTTTTGGATTCTCTTTCCAGGCTGGCTAAACCGCCGAATAGAAACAGAGTGATGGATCTGACTTCTATTCCCTGGCTGATAGCCACAAAGCTGTGTCCTAATTCGTGGGCTAAGACCGAGGCGAACAGCAACAGCGCTGCAACCAATCCCCACAGCCAGGGTAATGGCCCACCCATTGCTGGAAATTGAGCCGCCAGTGCGCTGCCATAGCTCAAGGTCACTAAGCCCAAGACTAAAAACCATGATGGATTCACATAGAAGGGAATCCCAAATATATTGCCTACAGGAATGTTGCCGTTCATTTTCTCTACCTCTGTTCTCAGCTGCGAGGGGCTTGTCCCTCTCGTGATGTTTTTATTGTAATGAAATGTAAAACCAGCTTTCATCTCTGGGTGGTGGTATTATCCGTCCCCTGGAGTTCGGTTTCAAGAATCCCGATCGCGTAGCGGCTGCGCAGCAGCATCGCCCGCTTATGTGACGTCAGTTCGGGCACAATCTAGTTGACAATACTGTTGCCTTTCCCGCTATAATTACCTTGGGAGCTAATGCACTCTTATCATATCACAGGTCTGATTATGTCAGTATCCCCAACACCCCCATCTTATCGCCAAGAAGATATCCAGCAAATTCTGCAGTTGGCGATCGCCCGTCAAGCTCACAATGATGATTTTTCCCGGGAACAGCTTTGGGAAATCGCTGCCGAGTTAGATATTTCCCCGAAAAATCTCCAATTAGCCGAACAGGAATGGTTATCTCGCAGAGGTGAACTGCAACAACGGCAGGAGTTTAATCTCTACCGCCGCCGCATGTTTCAGAAAAAGTTTGGCACCTATCTGATCGTCAATACTTTTTTGCTGCTGCTCAATTTCCTCACTTCTGGCACTATTTACTGGTCTCTATATATTTTATTAGTCTGGGGACTATGGCTTGGCCTTAATGTCTGGAATCTGTATCAAGAGACGTCCGAAGAGTACGAACAGGCTTTCCTCAAGTGGAGTAACAAGAATCAGCTCAAACGCTCGATTAACAATGTTTTGGATAAGGTGAATAAGTTTTTGCAGAGTTAGACGAACAGCATTTTTAGGGCTATTTCATTCTATCAAAATGCGCCGCACCCTCGTTCCCACGGCTCTGGCCGTCGCCGCGACGGCCATCTTTTTGCCAATATCCTTGTAGGGGCGATCGCTTTTGGCGGGATGTTAATCTGTTCAGCAGCGAAGGGAACACCACCCCTAATGCCAGTGAGAAAGCTGTTGACGAGGTTATAGCCAAACCCGATCAGTTCTCATCGGATATATCCTCTTCTGTGGGTTGCATTTGTACCACATTTTTTCTCTCAAAAACGGGATATGTTACTTCTTGTAACTGGTCTTCAAAGTAAGTCAGATCGTGACTGTCCCAGAATTTAGCTAACTCCTCTATAGAATCAGTATTTAACTGGTTATTAAAGGTGGCTAAGTCAGTATTTATGATTTATGCTAATTTCATCAAGGCTTCGATTCGCTCTATATTTTGCTGTTCGCGCAAGTCTTCGTAGATCAGTAATTCTTGATATTCTGCCCGGGAGATATCGTACAGGCACTACCCCTCGCGCATGGGTGCGGTCAAAACCCGTTGGTAGGAAGCCTCCCCGCCCGAACCCTTTCCCAGGCCGGTGTCTGGAGCATGCCGTTCGCGGTGTCCTTCAGGACAAGAGCATGCGGAAGACGGCGGCAGAGCCGTGGGAACGAGGGGTCCGGCTACAGGAACAAAGCCCACGCTCCATGCCCCTTCCGCTGCGCGGGCTAGATTACATGCCTCCGGGCAGCGTAGGGTTCGTTACCCGGGGAGCTAGCTCTCCTCGCAGCGGAGGGGGCGTTACCCGGGGAGCTGGCTTCGGGTTATCAACTACTTGTGACCGCACCCCTCGCGCATCGCTGGATGATTTGTAGTAACGCAGCTTCTTCAGAACTAGATTGAGACAGTGGATTTGAGCTAAACTAAGCTATAGGTACTATGAATCTAGGGGAACTATGGACGGGCTGATTGGCAAAACATTGCAGGGAGGCAAATATACTCTCGATCGACAACTGGGGCAAGGTGGTTTTGGGGTCACGTTCAAAGCTACTCATCACTACCTGAATCAGGTGGTGGTGATTAAAACTCTGAATGAGTCGGTGCGCCAGCATCCAAAATTTGCTGAGTACCAGCGCAAGTTTCAGGATGAGGCGAGACGATTAGCTTTATTTTTCCATCCCCATATTGTCCGCGTCAGCGACTTTTTCTCTGAAGATGCCATTCCCTACATGGTGATGGATTACATTCAGGGTCAAACTTTGGGAAATTTGGTGTTTCCTAACCATCCTCTACCAGAAGCTACGGCTATTCAATACATCCAGCAGATTGGTTCGGCCTTGCAGGTAGTTCATGAAAATGGCTTGCTGCATCGGGATGTGAAGCCGGATAATATTATGCTGCGCCAGGGCACTGATGATGTGGTGCTGATTGATTTCGGTATTGCCCGGGAGTATGAAGCTAATTTTACCCAGACTCATACTAGCTTCGTTTCCGATGGTTATGCCCCGATTGAACAGTATCTGCCCCAGGCAAAACGTACTCCCGCTACCGATGTTTATGCTTTGGCGGCTACTCTCTATGCTTTGTTGACGGCAAAATCACCGGCATCGGCTGCTTTGCGCGATCGCCAACCCCTTCAGTCCCCCAAGGAGTTGCAACCCCAGTTGAGTGAGGCTGTTTCTCAGGCGGTGATGCAGGGGATGGCGGTCGAAGCGGGCGATCGACCTGCTACTATTGATGCATGGCTGCAATTGTTGACCGATGCATCAGCAAGGGCGACGAGAGTCCAAATACCAACACCCCGGGAGCCAGCTGGCCCAGGAGGGTCAAACGCCACGGAAAGCGCTACAACTGTCAGATTTGCCAACCACCAATCTGGACCGCAGACAGTCTCCCATGCTAAACCCTCAAGTTCCTCTCGCAAAGGGCCTAGTCTGCTGCCAATCTTTGGTATGGTGGCGATCGGCCTCTTCCTAGTCATGGTTGCGGTTAATTTGTTCAAGCCCCAAGATCCTAAACCCATTGTCCGATCGCCAAGACCCGCACCATCTAATCGGACGCCCGTCACACCTGCCCCAGATACTCCTCCCGTAGCAGAGGAACCGACAGAGGAACCGACAGAGGAACCCGAATCTCCTGCTTCCCCCGTAGCAGAAGCACCTCCGACATCAGAACCCGATCTTCCGAAAAGACCGCCTACTCCTCGACCTCAGAAACCAAAACCATCACCGCAACTTCCTACCTCTCCTCCGGTGACCCAGGTTCCCCCAGAACCAGTTCAGTTACCAGAAACTCCCTCACGACCTGCACCCAAGAAACCAGAACTGCCAGAAATTCCATCAGCGGCCCCGAATACAATCAAAGTTGCGCGAGGCTATTTCATTGGTATAGATGAAAGTGAGATTATAGAGGATCTGGGTCAGCCAACTCAAATCTCTGCTGGTGAGGGTAATACCCACGCTTTGATTTATCAGACAGTGGATGAGAAAACAACTTTAAGGTACTTAGTTGACCCCAATTCTGGGCAAGTCCGCCAAAGCGAGGTATTCTTTTCTCAATCCGTAGACAAATTGACGATGAGCGCGGTTGTTAATGGGATGCTGCTTGGCAGTGGCGC
Organism: Hormoscilla sp. SP12CHS1; assembly: GCA_014324065.1. Lineage (GTDB taxonomy): Bacteria > Cyanobacteriota > Cyanobacteriia > Cyanobacteriales > Desertifilaceae > Hormoscilla. The sequence continues at coordinate 21,909 of JACOMV010000015.1, forward strand.
ACAGGGGAGTAAGGTTAATAGGGAACTCAAAAATGTGCATCAGCGTAAGTCCGATTCCTACGACCTTAAAGGCAGAAACTTAAAAGGCGTCATCCGAAGAATAGATGGCGATCGCATTTACTTCTCTGTCTGGGATACTAACTTTAAGTAAATTGTGCGAGTAAATTGTTCGTAGTCAGGACTTTAGTCCTTGCTTGTGGGGCGGGGCGGCGACAACCGGTGGCCATCAACCGGGTTTCTTTTACCCGTTAGGCGATCGATGCACAAAGAATATCAGAAACCCGGTTTCTCCTCTGGTGGCGGGGGCGATGGCGACCATCGGGCTTTTATGGTTCAATCCAATCACGGATAAACACGACCTGGTTTACCATTTCTGCTGCTGACCGACGCGCGATTAACGTCAATATAGCACGCATCAAGACCCCGATCGAGTAACGCTGTTGCTGTACCAGAATAATGCCTGAGTGTTCCCAACCTTCGAGCAAAAAAGTCGTGTGCAAACGATAAAAATCTCTAATATTAGAACTGTACAAGACACGACCCTGCTCAGTAGCCCATCTTAGCTGTTCTTCATCAGGATACTTCAATCTATTGACATTCAAAGTCGTTATGACATCCACACCACGATTTTGCAGAGCCAACCTTAGAGAGCGTGAAGTTAAATCCTCATCCATATAATCTAATTTGGCTCATAAAAGTTCTCCACTTTTATGTAAGGCATATATTCGATCGGCTTCTGCTTCCTCTGCGGCAATGTCAGCATCAATTTCATTTTTGTTCATATGGTAATATGTCAAGGCTGCATAAACCTGTCCTAAGGTCAGATGACCGATCTCATCTGCAATTTCTTCTGCAGTTAACCCTTGTTGGTACCAAATAACAATCCGTCGCACCGTTACTCCAGTGCCCGCAATTATCGGACAACCGCCATGTATTCCAGGATGGCGGTCGATTAAAGTGCCAATATCAATGACTGTTGACATAGTTAGCGATGGGTGTATTTTTTCTATTATAGCAAGGCAACATGTGGTCTCAACCCCATGCCAGAAACCGGGTTTCTTTGACCAGATATCACCCACGGATGTAAAATTGTCTGAGAAACCCAGTTTCTCGTCTGGTCGCGATCGCAGAAACCCGGCGAGTGGTTGGGTAGGAATATTAACTAAGATGAGCGCACAGCAAGAGCGATCGCAAAGAACCAATAAACTTCCCCCTCATCTGATACCTGACAACCCACCTCACAATATAGCATCCTCTTTGAGATCGGTGACGAACATATGGCCTGGGGCATGGGTAATTGCCAGTTCTGGCTGGGTTTGTCCGATGGTAGCTTGCGTGGTCACTCCACAGGCCCAAAACACTGGGATTTCTCCATCGCGCAGGGTAACCGCATCGCCAAAATCAGGAGCATCTAGTTGGGTGATGCCAATAGCGGCTGGATCCCCAAGATGCACGGGCGCACCATGGGCTTTGGTATAGGGCGTTGTCAGTTGGACCGCCTGGATCGCTTGCGCTGGCGATAACGGACGCATGGAGACCACTAGCCGTCCCGCGAAGCTTCCAGCGGAGACACAGGGAATCGTAGTGCGATACATCGGCACATTCTTGCCTTCATCAAGGTGTCTAACTGGTAACCCTGCTTTCAGCATGGCGGCCTCGAAGGTAAACGAGCAGCCGATTAGGCCACCAGGTCATCGCGCCAGATTTTGCGAATATCTGTCGTCTCCTCAATCAGTTCTCCCTGTTGGAAGACGCGATAGCGCGGCAGGTCAGTTCTCAAATCCGATCCCGGGGCCACGAGACGCGGTTCGGGGTTGCCTACATCGGTGACATCCAGCACGGGGCAGGGTTTAGGGTTGCGCTGGCAGAACAGCAGGAAGTCAAATGCCAGGGACTTGGGTAAGACGACCAAATTGGCCTGGACGACCAAATTGGCCTGGACATATCCGGGAGCCAAACCTGGTGTGGGAGCGCTCAATTCCCCCGAACGAGCTCGCGATCGAACTTCAGCAGCGGTTGAAAGAGAGTTCACCATGTATCTACTCCTTACAGCTTAAGCAATTCTATCCTTAAAAGTGCTGACTGCCAACTTTTATTCTAATAGCCAAGCAAACAAATCTCCCACTGTCAGCACGTATTCACTGGCAAATGCTGGCACGGGAAGTCGATCGCCTGGTTCATCATACATTTCCATCTCTTGTTTGGGAATATAGACTAAAACTGTTTTCTCTCGTGGATCGATTAACCAACTCATTTTCGTTCCATATTTCAGACAGTGCCGAATATTTTTGGTCACTTTGGTTTGACTTTGTTCAGGGGACAATATCTCAATTGTCCAATCAGGATGGGCATGAAAAACATTGGCAATTTCCCTATTGTTATCGCGCGGAATTCTCTGCCAAATAAACACAAATACATCCGGGACTGTCGATCGCCCACCAAAGGTACACCGCAGTTCTGGAAAAGCGCGTGCTATTCCCTGAGACTTGACCACTGCGTTGATAGTCGTAACCAGTTCACCTTGAATTGTGCTATGTTTTCCTTGAGGCATGGGCTTCTGAATGATTTTACCATCAATATACTCACTAGCGGGTTTTGTTTCTGGTAGCTTCAGAAACTCTTCTAAGGTCAAGGGTTTTGATAATGTCTGTACCATTTAATTTTACCTCCACAATCCTTCAGGATAATCACTTTAGTGATTACTACGAACTATTAACAATTAATCGCGATAGCAGATGTGCGATCGCGCTGATGGGCAGAATCTTCTGGACGGCATCCAGGGCGATCGCCTCTTTGGGCATGCCAAACACCACGCATGTTTCTTCGTCCTGGGCAATGGTGAAACCTCCTGCACTGGCGATCGGCTGCATCCCCTCTGCCCCATCTCTACGCATTACCGTCAGCAACACTCCCACAGTTTTTTTACCATAAGACTGCGCCACCGACTTCATCATTACCGTTATAGAAGGGCGATGTCCTCCCTATGCCTCGGCATGAGAATAGACAAACTGACCTCGATCGCTCAACATGTTGACTCCAGATGGTGCGTGACTGCTTCTGAGACCAGTTGGCCCCTGGCGTCTAATGCTTGATAGACCCGATCGCTCATCCCCCCTGTAGAACATTCTCGTCTTCCCTTAGTTTACTTAAGATCCCAGAGATATCGACGTGTCAACTCCTGTAACTTATAGACGATCTTCGTCTCTATCAATCCTACAACCTTTTCCTTGAAAGCCTCATCGGCAAGAGAACGCTGCGCTTGTTGGATTAATTGCCTAACTTCCGACACCGCCGTATCCTCATCCTCTACCACTAGCCTCATCATTCCCAATCCTAGAGATAAGTTAGCCAGTGGAGACAGTTCATCTAAATACACCCGCGTCAGCAATGGAATTGATTCGGCCACTTCGCTTCTTTCAAACAGCTGATACTGGTGCGGCACACCCGGATCGCAACTCCCACTGGCAAAAACTGCCACGTATCGAAAATAACGGTGGGTTGTCGAACGCACTTTTGGCTGGCTTAATTGGTGCCGCAGACGAGCGCAAAGACTATGAGCATCTTAGGGAAACTTCAGAAATGATGGTCTATATTGCTATGTAAGAGATCATGGTGAGAGGATTGGCATAATTTTCTACCTCCATCAACTTTTAAAACAGCCTCTTATGTTGGATATTTCAATGTTTTCAATCCATACATATTTATATCGATCGCAGCCTTAAACAAATTTCAAATATTAATGAGGAGCGTTTACAGTTTTTGAAATTCTTTCCCCCAGCATGTCAGCGGTACTATTTACTGGCGTAAATCATCTAAAAACACCGGTTATATAATGAGTATAACTTAGGGGTATTTCACCTCTGAGTAGCTCTCTTGTGAGCAATTTTATGTAATTTTTTGTGAGTTTATATAAAGTAGGTTTATTTTGTTGGTTGGCATAATTGTTTGGGTATTTTAAGGGAGTTTGTGTCGTCATTATTTGTGATAGTGTAAGAGAATACAGATGTATTTTAATGTAATATTTAGCGTGCAAAATGTAAGATGTATTGCGATGGAATGCTACAATTAGTTTAACTATGGTATTAGTCTATCGCGCATTTAAATTGCATAGGTCGAAAAGCTGAACTCCTTGTTATCAATGGCGTTTACCTTTTTGAATTTTGAATGAGAGAATTTTGAATTGCTTAGTCGGTTTTAACCGACTTGGTGCCTCGAAACCTGGCTCCCGCCTGGTAACGCGCGGGGGTTTGAACCCTCGCTGTCTCGTGGTTAGATCGTACTCACACTACCCACGAGACAGCGAAGGCGGTCTGACAGCGAAGTAGAGTGGGCATGGTTATTTCACCTTTCTCCCTATGAGCCAATAGGTGTTCATTTTGCCCTTGCCCTTAACATCGATCGCCGCTCGTTCCTTAAATAAGAATTGGGACTTTAAGCGATCGTAAGTAGCAGCAGTTACTTGAATGCCGCCTACAGAACCGTGAGATTCCATGCGACTAGCAACATTAACAGCATCGCCCCACAAATCGTAGGCAAACTTTTTCAGCCCAATCACGCCAGCTACAACTGGTCCTGTATTGATGCCAATGCGGAGGTGAAAAGGTTTGCCATCATCCCGCTTAAACTGAGTGATTTTCCGCTGCATGTCCAATGCCATCTCGGCGATCGCCTGTGGGTGGTCTGGCCTGGGGGTAGGGAGACCGCCTGCGACCATATAGGCATCTCCGATAGTCTTAATTTTCTCCAAACCATGGGCGAGAGCCAGTTGGTCGAAGGCAGAGAAGATTTCATTCAGTTGGCATACCAATCTTGTGGGAGAGATCTGGGCGGAAAGACCGGTAAAGTCAACAATGTCCGCAAACATAATGCTGACGTCATCAAAGCGCTCCGCAATAGCATGTTGGTCTTGTTTTAATCGTTGCGCGATCGGATGGGGTAAAATATTCAGTAACAAGCGCTCGGACTTTTCCTGTTCTGCCAGCAAAGCCTCTTCTGCGCGCTTGCGCTCAGTGATATCTTCAACAGTGCCTTCATAGTAAAGCAGTTTTCCTTGCTCGTCGCGAACAGTACGAGCATTCTCAGAAGTCCAGATAATGTTGCCATCTTGGCGATAGACCGGAGATTCAAAATGCGACACCGCATCATCCAGTTCCAAAGCCGCAATAAATTCCATCCTACGGTTTGGGTCTACATATAGTTGCTGTTCGACATTAGTCAGGTGACTCATCAGTTCCTCTGGCGAGGAATAGCCAAACATCCGTGCTAGGGCCGGATTGACACTCAGGTAGCGCCCGTCCGGTGTAGACTGATAAATGCCTTCCGCCGCATTCTCAAAAATACTGCGGTACTTCTCCTCCGCTTCCTGCATGGCATCAATCATCAGCTTGCGCTCTGTAATATTACGAGCTACCCAAATTACGCAATTGTCCGGCATCGGTGAAACGCTGGCCGAAAACCACACTTCCTGGGAATTGGAGCTTGTCGATTTTGCAATTGGCGATTGCGCTGCGCGCACGCTACGCGATCGGGAAGATTTCCCTTGACTGTTTTCAAGGGGTAAGCAGTATTCTAAATTTACCGTTTGCTGTGTATTCAAGACATGCTGGATATTGCGAACAAAGAAGTCAGCTTGTTCGGCAGGCAAAACCTCGTAGACAGTCTTACCTAAACGTTCGGCCTTGGGACTATACAAAACCTCAGAATTCGTCGAGACAATTTTGATATAGCGTCCGCTAGCATCAAAGACGGTAATGATGTCAGTCATAGCCGCAAACAGAGCCCGCAGTTCTGCTTCCGAGACCCGCAGGGCCGCTTCCATCCGCTGGCGCTCGGCAATTTCAATCCGCAACTGATGGTTTGACTCTCTCAGGGCTGCTGTCCGCTCGGAAACTCTGATTTCGAGCGCATCATTCGCTCTTTGCAAAGCTAACTTTGCCTGCTTGCGTTCTGTGATGTCTTCAACAGTTCCTTCATAGTAAAGCAAATTGCCATTGTCATCGAGCACCGCACGGGCATTTTCCGAGATCCAAGTGAGCCGACCGTCCCGGTGCTTGATTTGCGACTCAAAGCTCATCACCCCATCACCCAACTGTAGCAATTGGATGAATTCCGAGCGACCATCGGGGTCAAGGTAAAGTTGATCTTGGATGCTAGTGATATTTGCTATCAGTTGTTCGGGGGACTCATAGCCATAGATCCGAGCCAAAGCTGGGTTAGCACTCAGATAATGACCATCAGGCGTAGTTTGGAAGATCCCTTCAACTGTATTTTCAAACAGATGGCGATATCTCGCTTCTGCCTGCCGCAGATCCTCTTCGGCCCGCTTGCGATCGGTGATATCAATGCCAACGGTAAAAGCTGCCCGATCGCCATCGTACTTCTGAACGACAATCAGATAATTGCGGGGATCGCCGCCAACAATAGCCGAGATTTCTCGGAAAGTCTCCTGTTGGGGGCTAGCGAAAAAGGAGCGGACAAACTCCTTAAACTCATTGCTAATGCCTAAAAAACCAATATCTTTACCAACAAAAGCTTCTGGGGGCAAGCCAAACATGTTGGCTAAATGGCGATTTACCCCTAGATAGCGTAAATCGGAACTAATCCACGAAACAATTCCCGGCACGGCTGCCAAAACCGCCTCTAACTGATCTTTAGCAGCCCGCAGAGCATTTTCGGCCTGCTGGTGTTTAACAATCTCCGCCACCAATTGATCGTTTGATTCTTTCAGAGCAGCTGTCCGTTCCTGGACTTTATCTTCGAGGGCTGCATTAGCTGCTTGCAGAGCCTCTTCTGCCTCCTTGCTGCTATGCCTCCCATCGCTATTCGGACTACCCGGGAGACACAGCTCCGTAATATCCCGTGCCACAAATAATGCCCTCAGTTTCCCCCCATCTGATTTTTCTGAGGTTTGTAGTGAGGCCGGGAGGTCCTCACTACAAACCTCAGTGCGCAGTGTAGCTTCCATCTCTGATGTAGAGAAGTTAGACTGTTCAACCCCTAACCAGGGCAGAGGTTTAATGGGGCGATCGCTGCTGAAAACTATTTCCACCTTTCCAGTCGGCATTATCCGCCCGATGCGGTTAGTTCTGGCAACATGGTGATTGGCCTCAATCGTAACTAATCCACTGGGAGCAAGGAAGCTAGTACCCAGGGCCGCCACCCGCACGCGATCTGCCTCAAAGGACTCAGCTAATTCAACTGCACCCTTCCAGAGGTAGATTTGGGTATATGCAGCTTCCATGGCGCTACTAATCACTCGTTTAGTACCATACCGTAGCTGAAAATTCTTGACAAATTTCCGATTGCTAGGTATATCTAGACAAGGTAAATAGCTAGCACTGACGTAAGTACCCTGGGCATATTCATCTATCTTGCTCAGTTCCGCTGCCGAGACATTACAGGCGACGATCTCAATTTCAGCCCCTGTCATGCCTGACTCAAAATACTGACGATAAAATGCCTGATTGCTTTCTCCCGATAGAGTCAGGACGATCGCATCCGGTTGGGTATGTTTTATGTGGGCGATCGTTTCAGCGAAATCAACAGTCTTATCGGGGATATAAGCCTCGCCAACCACTGTACCACCTTGCTGTGGGAGTCGGGATTTAATGATTTTGCTAGCCCTATGGGAGAAGAGATTGTCTGCACCCAGGAGGTAGAAACGTTTTCTCTGGTGCTGTAGCAGCCAGGCGATCGCCGGATCGACAAGTTGATTAGCACAGGCTCCCGTATAGAATATATTTGGGGAGCATTCTAGACCTTCATACTGTAAGGGATACCAGAGTTGAGCATTAAACTCTTCGGCCACCGGCAACAGCCTTTTCGGACTAGCCGATGTCGAGCATCCGAATAGCGTTGTAATCTGATTTTCTGCGATTATTTTTCTGGCTTTCTGCTCAAACTGATCTGGGTCAGAAACCCCGTCTGCTATCACCGGCTCTATCTTATGACCCAGTACTCCACCGGTTTCATTGATTTCGGCGATCGCCATCAGTTGAGCTTCCAGCATGGGTGCATGGCAAAATGCCTGTGTTTCCTGGAGAGAGTGTAAGATGGCAACGGCCACCCGCTCAACCACATGAGGTTTTGGATCAACCCGATCGCGCGCAGAACTGAGAGCTTCTACACCTTGATATTGCGAACTGTTAATAAATGACATAGCTTGTGCCGGGAGCATCATGTACAGACTGACTCTACCTACAGACAGATGTTGCGGCTGCAAAATCGGATTATTGACAGATACTTCCCTGAGTGCCCGAGCTAGCGGTCTGCCCAAATGAGCGTCAAACCACCTTTGGTCACTGGCACAATTTACTGCTATTATAGCTTGAATAGCGGTTCTTTCCTTCTGGTTGTCGTTGATTGACTAAATAAGTACATAGGCAAAATTATTTTTATATGAAATACTCACATAACAAGGGTTTGACGTAGAGTAAATATAAAAATAATTTTGCACAAATACTTAACACCTAACCCGGGCGGTTTGTGACGGGAGAACTGCTTACAGATTGTTCAGGAAACAAGTAGAACATTTTTGTGCTAAACTAGAGCTATACTCAATGCAGACCAAATTCAGCTATGGGACGT
>JACOMV010000016.1:0-4544 GCA_014324065.1 Hormoscilla sp. SP12CHS1
ATGGGAACAAATACGTTTAAGAACTGGTTTACTAAATGCTGTTATTGTACTAATTAAATAGCGAACAAGCTGTAAGCTTAACTGCGATGGTGGTGGGCGGTGCCCACCCTACGAAAATCTGTTTAGCCGCCCAATTCTTGCGATCGCCTACTTGACTCTCGCACCGCTTCTATCAATGCCGAACGGAAACCCGCTTCTTCTAGTTTAGCAATTGCTGCAATTGTAGTACCCCCAGGACTGGTAACTCTGTCTTTTAATTGGGCTGGATGCAGCCCAGTTTCTTGCAGCAATTGGGCCGTTCCCAGTACCGTTTGGATCGCCAACTGGGAGGCGATCGCCCTCGGCAGCCCCGCACAAACGCCCCCATCTGCCAAAGCTTCGATCGTAATTGCCACATAGCCAGGGCCCGAGCCAGATAAACCCGTCACCGCATCCATCAGGTATTCTGGCACCTCAACCACTTCACCTACAGCTTCCAAAATTCCCTTAACCATCTCAACCTGGTCCGGGGATACATGCTTACCAGGGGCGATCGCACTTATCCCCGCCCCCACCGTTGCTGGAGTATTCGGCATCACTCGCACCACTGGTCGTAAGGGAAACGCCGCTTCCAACTTACTCAAAGGCACGCCCGCCAAAATTGACACCACCACTGGCACCTTTACTCCTGCCAAATCTGCCGCCACCGCTGCAAACACCTGGGGTTTAATCGCCAACAGCAACACCTCTGTCGCCGCCGCCGCAGCATGATTATCCGTCGTCAATGCTACCTCATATTGCTGCGCCAAAAAATCGCGCCTTTGCGGCATCGGTTCGCTCACCAAAATCTCTGACGCTTGATAAATCTGCCGCGCAATTAAGCGGGACAAGAGAGCTTCTCCCATTACCCCGCCTCCAATCATGCCAAGTTTTACAGACACTTTTTTTGCTAATTGTTCGTTGTCAGTTGTCCGGGCGCGTAGGACGGGCGTCTCGCCTGTCCGGGCGCGTAGGACGGGCCGATCTCCTGTCCTACTGAGCCATCCGTGCCGGTTCATCTGTCCATGCCGAGGATGGAGTCACCGCCACCGCTGGACGCACTGGGCGCATTTGCGACTGGGGACCCTCGCCCACCGACTGAGTTCTCACCTGGACACAACTGGGAGTGAACAGAAAGATGCTTTCCCCTATCCGTTCTTGGTGACCCTCAATAGCATAGGTGCCACCAGCCACAAAATCTACAGATCGTTGCGCCTGATCTGGGTCCATCATCGTCAGATTCAGGACAACAGACTTCCTCTCCCGTAGCGCTTGAATCGCTTGAGGCATTTCCTCAAAAGTACGCGGTTCCATTACCATCACTTCTGACATGCCGTTTACCGCTCCTGGCATCCCGATTACATTATTCATGTTTGGTGCGACTTCTGTTTCCTGCGCTACATCTAAGCGTTCCCGCGACCTACGTCTCGGACGTGGTTCTTCCTCTGGTTCTGGTTCGGGATGCTCTTCTGTGTAAATGTTTTGGTAATCTTCAGGATCCATTTCCTCATACCCGTAATCATAAGCTGGTTCATTGAGACCTACGAAATCTCGTAACTTAGAAATCAGATGCATGGTTTACAAACCCTCCTTAATCAAGTCATACTTCCCTTCTACCCTAGAGCACCCAATAGCATAAAAGATGCGATCGGGAAGTTTATTTTACTTATACCGCCTCTTTTTAGAAGTGCTACTACAGCAAGCCGTCTACTAAGTCTCATTACTGCCATCGGCAAATAAAATTCGTCCTAAGCGCACCATTGTCGCACCGGCCCTCACCGCCAACTGGTAATCATTCGACATACCCATAGACAGATGCTGCATTTGGATCTGGGACCAGTTTTGCAGTCTTATTCTATCAGCTAATTGGGCAGTTTGCTCAAAAAAATTTTCGATTTCGGCAGTTTCTAGTCTCAAAGGGGGAATGCTCATCAGACCCTGAATCTTCAGGTTCCTACATTGCTCCAATTGGTGCAAGTCAGCCATGATATCAGGGATCGTCCAACCTGATTTATTGGGATCCCTGAGGATTTTTACCTGTAGCAAAACTTGCGGCTTCCGGGAGCGACCCTCAGCCAGCAGATCGAGCCTTTGTGCGAGTTTGAGGCTGTCAATGGAATGGATCCAGTGGAATTGTTCTAAGGTCTTTTGGGCTTTATTGTTTTGCAGATGTCCGATCAGGTGCCAGGTGATATCTGGCAGGTCCTGAAGCATAGCCTGTTTTGTGGCCGCCTCTTGGATGCGACTCTCGCCAAAATCACGCAGGCCAGCGGCATAAGCTGCCCGCATAGTCTCAACTGGCACCTGCTTGGTGACGGCTATCAGCCGGACTGAGGTCGGGAGTTGGGAGCGAATGTTCGCGATGCGTTGGGCGACGGTGCCTGTCATGGGAACGTGCGCTTATGAATAACCTGAAGTTTATCGTGTTCGCTTAATTCACCAGTGCGACGCAGGGAGCGCATCCGGTTTTCCACCATAATGCGAGCATCGTTGCGACTGACTGGATCGAATTGTAGCCCATCGGGATTGTTCGTGACCACAAAGAACAGGCGTTGAGCATAGAGTGTTGTAAACAATTCCCCACCTGCTTCCACTATACATATTCTGAAAAGTAGACCAAAAGTGGGATGATTTAAGTAATTTTCCGACATTCAAGTTCAGGAAGGGTGGACAAGAAATGAACACAGACAGATCGACCTACTGCCCCTAGAGCGTCGGTCCATTAATAATACTTGACAAATTTCAACTACTGTGTATGTCCGAAAAATAAGTATATTCTCGTAAAGATTTTATCCAAAATCTGTTCTACTGAACGGGCGATCGGGCATATACACATTTCTTTTTTTTTGTCAACCCCCTCTACTGGACCGACGCTCTAGCCTGCCCTAGGCTTGTCTGCAACACCGGGCAGGCTAGGGAGCCTGAGTGCCCCACATTAAGCGAGTGACCCAAAGTATAGCCAACAGAACTAACACTAGCCAATCACCCCATTTTAAGTGCAGTTGGTGCCACTGTACCCGATGTCGATCGGGACTGGTAAAGCCCCGCACTGTCATGGCACTGGCAATTTGGTCGGCCCGCAATAGCAGATTTTCCAGCAGCCGCTGGGCTACTATCAACCAAACCCGAGCACTACGCTTGAGACCTAGCTTTTTCCAGTTGATGGCTCGTGTCTGAACAGAGCGAACTAAATTCTGTACTTCTTCGAGCACTAGGGAGATAAACCGCAGGGACAGGGTCAAGGTGAGGGCTATTTCCGTTACTGGCACCTTCACCCGCTTCAGGGGTGCCATCAGGTCCTCGATCCCGGCTGTTATTTCCTCTGGGGCCGTGGTCAGCAGATACAGGTTGGTACTGTAGATGACTGTAAAGATTAAGGTAGCAACTCGCAGGCCCAGATCCAAGGAGCGGCGGGTAATACGAATCGCGAATAGCTTCAGATCCAGGTCTAACAAGATATAGTTGTAGTCAGTCGGCTGGGGATAAACTGGATCGTTGGCAGGGAGGCGGGGTTGAGATGGGATTACCAGTCCATCCCCAGCGATCGCGGTGATGATGACGACAAACACGGCTAATAGTAGCAGCCAACCTGACTGCTGACGCCATACCCGCCAAGGTATTGACGCTGTCAGGGTAAGCAGCATCAGCAGGACCACCAGTATGATTCTAAACTCAGTGCTCGCTAAAATTGGAGCCAGTAGAAAGCTCAGCAACCAGCAGAGTTTCACTCTGGGGTCTATCCGGTGCAGCCAGGTAACCGGTTGTTCGAGATATAGCCCGATCGGGAGACTACGCAGTAAGTCCATTTACAAGTGATTTTTGAATGGGGACTGGTGATTTGTGAATGGGGACTGGGGAATGGGAACTGGTGACTGGCGATCTCAGAGCCCCATGATTGACCTCAATCATCTAGGTTGGGTGGCGAATACTGGATTCGCACATCTCCTCCCCAGCTCGAAAGACGTCCCTGGTTACACCCAAACGGCTCTCCTGTTGCCCGGATACCAATCATATTATTGCCTGACGGTGCTTTTGGCGCTGAAATCAAGTTCGTGGTTAGTGGCCACTGCTAGAACTCATCGGGCGCATTCGGCCAACCCAAGATTAAACTCGTGTAAAATGGTTTCCCGTTCAGCAAGAAAGTGACTTTAATAGGTGAACAGTGGGTTGAAGGAACCCGATACTCTATTTCGATCTTTCCACTGGTAGGGATTTATCGTTCGTATATTTTGTTACAAGTCTTACCTTCACTAGCACATTGGAGCACAAATTGATCTTTTATATGATAAACCTTTTCAAGACTAGACGGCTTCGGCTTTATCCACTGATTCCATATCAGCGGTATTAGAGCCGCGATGATGGTAGCTCCTGCACCTACAATTATTTTTATATTTGACCTGTTTGCCATAACTCGCACCACTTCAGCACATAATAATTTATATTATAGCTAACTCAAGTTGCTACCTATAAAAATTTCTCCGTCCGAAACAGCCATTTTTGGCAATTGAATCCACCAAAATGCCATT
>JACOMV010000016.1:4559-33603 GCA_014324065.1 Hormoscilla sp. SP12CHS1
GGGGTAAATTACAAGGCGATATGGGATGATTTTGGTTGCTCTTGACCTTGATTTTCTATAGGTAGCAACTTAGGTTATAGCTAGCATAAATCAGAGCCCATTTATAAAATGGGGTAGTTCTCTACAAGCATGATATGAGCCACTGAAGGTGCATCTCACGAAGCGGCGGGCGAAGCAAACGGAATCGTTTATTTGTCGATTTATGTCATAATTTTTTCGCCCGAATGCATGCCCTGTCGGGCACTGCGCGAGCTCCCCGGAGGCTATTTTGGCAAATATGGATGCTCCCCGTTTACCATAGCTTATACGCGGACGGCTCTGTTGACGGTCACATCTTCGACATCCCTTGTTTTTTTGCCCCGCCACAGCAAGCGTATTGGTGTCCCAGTAAAGTCCAGATTTTTGCGTAACTGACTCTCTATGTACCGCCGGTAGTTTTCGGGAAAGCGTTTCGGCTCATTCACAAATAGGGCGATCGTCGGTGGCTGACTCCTGACTTGAGTGCCATAATAGATTTTCCCCTGTCGTCCTTGTCGGTTGGTTGGAGGAGAGTGCCAACTGATAGCTTCCTGTAGCACTTCATTAATTACAGAGGTGCTCACCCGCCGCTGGTGCTGTTCTGCCGCTTTGTCCACCAGATCCAGAATCTTTTTGACTCGCTGACCCGTGATGGCGCTGACAAAAATGCTTTCTGCCCAATCGAGAAAATATAGCCTGTCTTTGACATGTCTCTGATAATCGAAGATTGTGTAGGAGTCTTTCTCGATCGCATCCCATTTATTGACCACGATCGCGCAGGCCCGTCCTTCGTCAGCAATGCGACTGGCTAGTTTTTGGTCTTGCTCGGTGATGCCATCGATCACATCAATTACCAAAAGTACCACATCCGAGCGCCGAATGGCTTTGAAGGCACGATTGATGCCAAAGAATTCTGCACCGTACTCGACGTTTTTCTTTTTTCTAATCCCAGCGGTGTCTATCAGCCGGTATCTTTGGCCCTGCCGTTCCACTACAGTATCAATTGCATCCCGGGTGGTGCCTGATATGGGACTGACAATGGCTCGTTTTTCCCCGAGAAAGGCGTTCAATAAACTAGATTTGCCCACATTCGGGCGTCCGACGATCGCCACTTTGGTTTCTGTGATGTCTGGGATTTCTGAGACCAGAGGCAAGTGAGAGATCAACTCATCTAGCAATTCCCCCGTACCGTTGCCGTGAATGGCCGACAGGGCGAATGGTTCGCCTAGACCTAGTTCCCAAAATTGGGTCGCCTGGATGAGTCCGAGTTCGAGGGATTCGCATTTATTCACCGCTAACAGCACTGGTACCGGTTGTTGGCGCAGCCATTGGGCAATTTCGGCGTCTGCTGGGGTTGGTCCAGCTTGTCCGTCCACGACGAACAGGGCCGCACTTGCTTCTGCTAATGCTGCCATTGCCTGTTCTCGGATCAGGGGCAAGAATTCGGTATCATCGTCAAATACTAGGCCGCCAGTGTCCACTACTTGAAATTCCCGGTCTTGCCAGAAGGCTGTACGATAGGTGCGATCGCGGGTTATTCCCGGTTCGTCATGGACGATCGCCTGCCGATCGCCCGCCAGACGATTCACCATCGCGGACTTTCCTACATTCGGGCGTCCAATAATCGCTACTATAGGCAGTGCCATAACTTATATTCTGTCAATAAAATCTGGTTCATACAATGAATTGTATCTTATCTTATTTTATATGTGACTGCTCATCTTCCGTTATCGTGCTCGCGCTTAAAATTAAGGCTCAATGAATTCTAGGAGGGCAAATGGTTAAATTATGGCAGCGGTTGTTTGACCGGGACGACACCAGAGAGTCCACAAAATCCCCTGGGGAGTCCCCGCCCCTGACGGATGCTGATTATGAATTTTTGTTTGAGCAGTTGCTAGAAGGGGTGGCAGGGGGCTGGCAGCCCGATCGCATATTACAGTTTTTTGAGAAGCTGTCGGACAGGGGCAAGCCGGAGCAATGGGTAGAATGGTTGGGGCGGTTTAGAGAAAAGGTTCTGGCGTCACCGGTACCCGATCGGCAGTTGGCAGCCCGGATAATGCAGCTGGGGGACCAGACGAGCGCTATCCCTTCTATCCAGCAAATTGGTGCGACTGCTTATGAAATTGGGATGCAGCTGTCTAGACCGAACCAGGATGATGCTCAAATCTGGGAATATGACGGACCTGATGCTAATTCGACTGTACCAGAGGTAAAACCTATTAGTCTGGATGAATTGTTGGTGCTGTTGCAGCAGGATGCCAACTTGGTTGCGCAAATGGCCCAGCAACTGGGTATTGAAACTACCGATCCACAAGTGATTATTCAGACTATAATCGCTAGACAGCCTGCTACTGATGAAGCTACTGCTTGGTTCAATCGGGGTAATAAACAATATAATGCGGGTGATTTGGCTGCTGCTATTGCTAGTTGGGAAAAAACTTGTCTTATCCAACCTGACTACGACGAAGCCTGGTATAATAGGGGCTTGGCGCTGATGAATTTAGAACAGTACCAAGAGGCGATCGCGAGCTTAGATCGGGCCCTGGCGATCTCAGATGACAAGCAAGAAGCTTGGAATAACCGGGGTTTGGCGTTGATGAATTTAGGACGCTTTGATGAGGCGATCGCTAGCTATGAGAAGGCGATCGCCATTCAACCTAATTTTCCTGATGCTTGGAACAACAGAGGGGTGACCCTGGCGAATTTGCAACGTTTCTCGGAGGCGATCGTAAGTTTAGATAAGGCCATATCTCTGAAACCAGACTTAGATGCAGCTTGGCAGATGCGGGGCTACGTGCTGAGTAATTTAGGACTCGACTCACAGGCGATCGCTAGCTGGGACAAGGTTCTGGAAATTAAGCCGGACGACGGCAAAGTCTGGCAATTACGAGGGGTAGCACTGTTTAATTTAGAACGCTACGATGAGGCGCTAACTAGCTTTGACCGCGCCATTGCCTGCCAACCCAATGACGAGGAAGCTTGGTTAAACCGAGGCATGACCTTATTTAAGTTGTCACGCCCCCTGGAGGCGATCGCTAGCTGGGATAAATCTCTGGAAATTAAACCAGATTACTACCTTTACTGGCACAATCGCGGCTTTGCCCTGTACGATTTAAGCCGATATGATGAGGCGCTCTCTAGCTTCGAGCGCGCGATCGAATTGAAACCAGATAACCAAAATTCATGGTACAATCGAGGTAAGACTCTGTTTGATTTAGAACGCTACGATGAGGCGATCGCTAGCTTCGAGCGCGTGCTAGAATTGAAACCATATTTCTACCTCTCTTGGTATAGCATAGGTGAGGTTTTGTTTAAGTTGGGACGCTATTCAGAGGCGATCGAGAGTTTTGATAAAGCGCTTAAATTGCAATCAGACCTGGCAGAATCTTGGTACAATCGGGGTCAGGCTCTAGAAAAATTGTCCAGGTCAGAAGAGGCGATCGCTAGCTTAGACAAAGCGATTGAAATTGAACCTGACTACTATGAAGCTTGGGAGGTTCGGGGTCATCTGTTGCAGTCACTCGATCGCCGGTCGGAGGCTAGTGCTAGCTTAGACAAAGCTCGTGAAATTCGCCTCAATCGAGAATAAATAGTAGGGTGGGCACCGCCCACCTAATGTTTAACTTGAGAATGAAAAATTGAGAATTGAGAATGAAAAATTGAGAATATTATTGAGAAAATAAAATGGTCAGAAAAAATCAGATATTAATTAAATTAATTAGTCTCGTATTTTTACTGTTTTGTTAAAGCATACGATCCTGACAACTATGGTTCTGGAATCACCAAAGCCAACTGGGAAAAGTATTGGGTGCATCTCAGGATCTGTACCCCTCGTTCCCTGGCTGCTCTCCTCTCCGCAGGCGCTCTGGCAGCGGAGGGGGCGTTACCCGGAGATCTGGCGCCTGCGACTCTGCGCTGCCGCCGTCTTCCGCATGCTCTTGTCCTGAAGGACATGCGCTGCGCGCCCAGCGCAGCGCCATCGGCATGCTCCAGACACCGGCCTGGGAACGGATTCGGGCGGCGGGCGACACAAATGCAAATATGAGATGCACCCAAAGTATTTAGTTCCTCCAGTATTTTTCACTTGCCCAATGGAGGAGAACGTTCTCCTGATGCTGCTTTTAGATTGGATTTACCATTGTAGGCGGCACGACCAGCACTTAAATAAACATCGGGGAAAGCATCGCCCCTAATGCTACCACACCAGCTATAATCATCAACCCAGCAGGCATAAATTTGCGGGTTTTGAACAACCGCATTCCAAATGTAATTATTAAGATCCCTGTTACCACTTCGGCTAAAATTAGCCCCACTGATGACATTCCCATTAATTGCATCCCCCCAGCTACCAGCAGCAACAAACCAGTAACGGTACCGGAAATTAGAGAAATCTTGCTCTTGACTTTCACGTATCCCATGATACCGCCTCCCAGGGCCAGCACTCCATACCCGATCGCTGCTATGATTCCTAATTCCATGATTTTCCCTTCTTTGTTGATGTTTTCTTGTTCATTGTCAATTGTTTCTATTCGCAATTAGCTATTAACTATTGATAATTCGCTATTCACAAAATTAATTGGATTGTAAAGGGGCAGACAAGGTTTTGTCAATCCGATCGCGCGTTTTGGCCAAATGGGCTTTGGTATAGGTATCGAGCCTCTTACCCCTTTTTCCCAAGGTCTTGTCGATGTCGTCTCGCAGCTGACCTAGATGATACCATGCCAGGGTGTGCGCATCTTCGGGAACTCTCGATTTCCGCAGCACCATTGCACTTAATATTTCCACATACTCTCGCTGTAAGGATCTGCGGATACTGGAAATATTCTGGGATGGGGCGTCCTTTTGTACTACTTCTGTCCAGATACTTGCAAGGTATCAAATAATTCTGGTAGCATTAATACTTCTGCTGGTGCTGCCTTCAATTCTAAGTCACGCATCCTGCTTAAACGTGGTGGCGCTAAGAGCCGAATTTAAGGGCTTTTCGGTGGTCGGTGCCATCTCAGGCAATTCTACTCCCTGTAGGTAAAGCTGCTGTAGACTGGTACTACAAGGATTTAAATCCGTGTCCCAGGGTCCATATTCTGCCCTGCTGCTGCCCGCCAAACTCCGATATTCATTCTTGAGAATGCGCACGATATTCGCATCTATTAAAATATCCGCATCCAAAATTTCACCTGTCAAGGGGTTAACTCGCGATGGCCCGATGCCGAAAAACGCAGGATCGAAGGATGCCGACCAGCGGATCGTATTGTAGCGCACGTCCTCGGGGTTCCATTGAGCATCATCTGGCATCTGCCGCACCTCGATCGCATTTATGAAACCTGCCTTTTGAAATGCCCGATTCCACATTAGCACGCCTCGAGCGATCGCCTCCCGGTATTCATCTGGCACCGTATTTTCTATCCAGAATACGATCTGCTGTTTCGGCGGCGACAGCGGCGAATATGGATCTTGTTTTTCCAGATGCCAGCGGTTGATGTAACGCACAAATGGATCTTTGCGGTTATCATTGCCTAAGTCCTTGTATGCTGTCACAAAATAGCCCACTCGTTCATCCGCCACCCGGGGACGGTAGCCGTTATTGACTGGCAGTTCTGACAGACTATAATGTACTGATAGGCTAAAGGCCCGACTGTCTGGCAAGCTGGGAATATCTGCACCTGCATCTGACCCACTCTTAAACCCCTAAACTGACTCTATCTCTACATTTAAGGTAAAGGTTTTTGCCTCGCTGAAATACGATCTATTTCCGTCTATACTATAGCTACTTCCTAACATCTCCCTCACCACTGAAGACAAATTACCTAAGTCTCTTTCCCCTAGCAGCAGACTCCCCATATCGATCAGCAATGTCTGGCGTTCTGGATGAATACTTTCTATTTTCAGGCTGTCGCTAAACGATCGCTCGATCGTTCGCTGCACCCGATCGTCTTCACTCCCCCTAAAGTTGATATTCGGCACCACCAACTCCACTTTATTCTGTAACTGGCGAAATTGAAACATTATTTCCCCGATCGGCATGCCCTTTAATATCCCGGCCTCCCCTATACCTGTGGACATGGTTATCACCCCTAGGTAGTTTTTCTCCAGCTGTTCTGGTTTAATTTCTAGATATATCTTATTCTTTTTATCCTGGCGGTAAACTGTGAATCAACCCTCTAACTTATCGGCATCTTTGACTACTTCTTCAAATGGTTTTAGCTGCCCTTATTCATCACTTTCGGACTCTAACTTTTTCTCGACTTCCTCTATATTTCCTACTCCTACTTCGGCATTTACGTGCTGTTTGGCGAGCGCATGTACTAGGAGCAGCAGCACGCATGCCAAACTCAATACAAATAACCACAAAGTTCGTCTTTTTCTCATTCCCGTTGCTAATGCTAATTACTCATCTAAGAACCACTGACCGCTGACCGCTGACCACCGACAAGTTGATTTTAATGCCATTCTTCTACTATAGCATAAGCTGTCGCCCATTAAGGCGATCGCCCATCGGGCAGCAGCAACCACCGGTTCATAGACAAAGCTTGGCAAGGAGGCAGGTATCATCTGTGTATGTGCCGGTGATACTAGAGCGATCGGGCATTGTCACGCCGGTTACATAGGCAAACTTCTGTATCAGCAGTTGGGTAAGGGGTTTCTACCCAACCGGACTGTGATATTATGGGTATTAAGCTGTGATGCATTTAAATTGCATAGGCAAAAATGGCCGTTATAGCTGAAACGCTCTCCTGTCGTGGGTTGCCTCGATAGATGCGCGACAGCTTAATCCGACTAGATATTACTATCGATGACTCGCTTAGTCCACGATCAATTCGCCAAACAATATATCTCAGAATTATTAAATCTCCTGGGAGAAGTATAAATCAGCAAAGAAATTACATCGGAAGTCAGACAAATAGATGTGTTCTTTATCCCTGCTGCTGACGCGGCCTCCAAGGCGGAACAGATAGGTTTACTGGGACAACTGGCGGCCAAAGGTGCCGCAGGTTTTGAGGTATTCCGCAATGTTGTCGAAAAAAAAACAAATTCGCGAATGTATGGGAAAAATGTATGACTATCATTCATTATTAGAACGCCGGGCCAGGCGCGAAAATGTGACCATAGCAGAAGCGGAATACCCTCGGGTGTGGATAATAACTCCGACAATTTCTCAGGAAATGCTGCAAAGCTTTCCGGCCCAACCGGATACAGCAATTAGGATGAGTGGCATATATTCTTTGGGAGAAGGCTTGAAAACCGGTTTGATTGCTATTCATCAACTGCTCCGCACCCCAGAAACAATGTGGTTGCGAATTTTAGGGAGGGGTAAGGTCCAAGAACAAGCAATGAGGGAACTAGAATCACTATGAAGCATATCTAGATGCAGACGACCAAGATTTGATTATGAAATTATCCCCGGTGTACTTAGAACGGCTGAAAACAGCTACTGACCAAGGAATTCAGCAAGGTCTCCAGCAAGGTCTCCAGCAAGGAATTCAGCAAGGTCTCCAGCAACTTATGAGGGAACGCCAGTACACGATCGAAAGTATGCTGCGTATGCGCTTTGGTGAAATCGATCCGCAACTGTCAGCAATTATCCCACCATGAGTAGCATTATCGGCACCAGAATATACCCCGATACTGCTGGAATTGTCTCGTGAAGAATTGTTGGCGAGGTTTTCAGATAATTAGCAGTAGCGTGCGCGCAGCGCAATCGCACGCCATTTGCTACTTCCAGTTTCTCGGAGTGCTGCTGATTGAATTTCACGAAACATGCTTCGTATATCTTTTTCAGAGCTGATTGGGCACGCGATCTGGGTACGATATCTGGTAATCCCAGCAGTTGGGCGTAAAATTGACCGCATAACTGGTCTGCCATGACCACATCCGAACCGCTTTCACTATCCAGTTGGTAAAATTAGCCATTCCAGAGTTTCTCTTGATAGATTTCTTTCCCCTGTTCTAGCCATGTTTGATATTCAGCTATGGTAGCAGCATCACCTACCATTTCCCCGATCGCCACTGCTGCGGACAGGGCCGCCAACCACAACCCTCCACAATAAGCACTCACACCAAGCAGAGGCTAGTCATCAAAGGTTTGGGTCTGGTGCCCCTGAGTTTTCCGGAATGCCATCCCCGTCCTTATCAAAAGTCTTCAAATAATTCAGAGTTCCGACAATAGCGGGCCAGCATTCTTGCAAAAACTCGATATCCGTGCTACCTGTCAGCACGAACTCTCGATAGACTTGCAAGACAAAATCACAGGGTAAATCTTTCCATTGATTGCAATCTTGATAACTGGTATAATTGGTTTGCTCCCAGGGATGTTCGTTGGGCGCGCCCAAGTCATGAGGAGTCGCATCCATGACTTTGCGCGCGGCTTTTACTTGATTATAACCAATGACCCGAGTCCTGCGATCGAAGGTGGGAATGGCCCGGGCATAGGCCAGCAACACTATTTTTTCCAGTTTCGGCCACAGGTATACCAAGGGAAAGGCACCGTACAGTCGCACGTCCAGGCTTTCATACCAACGATAATCTACAGATTCCCAGATTGCAAACTGACCTACGGGGTCATCTTCTGACGCCGAAGTCCAGAGAGTTCCGCCCCCCGTCAACAGGTACAGTTCGTTAAACAAGGCCATCTTAAACCAGTTCGGTAGATCGCAGTTTTCTAGCACCTGTTTCTGCCATGCTTGGATCTGTTCTTTCCAACTGTCTGAATGCTTCAAGGCAGTGCGAACCATAGACCAGGCATTTTTGCCATTCCGCCCGAAGAAGTCCGTATAGCGACGATAGTAACCGATCTGCGTCCCAATTTGCGTCGAAGGCATCTCTCCCAATCGGGCCAAGTCCTGAGTCTTCACCCCAAACTCCGTCACCGGGAAGTCTCAAGCGAGAATAAAGGGTATTTTCCGAGTCCGTCCCGGTCTAGTCGTAAACCGCACTGCGATCGCGCAAGCTATTCGTTCCCCGGCAGCTGCCGGACTTTCATCTTCCTCCTCACTCAACTCCCCAGTTCTAGCAAAGGGTTCCCAGATTTGTGCTCCCGTCCCCCCTGGGTTCCAGCGACTGTAATAGAATATCTCCACCGCTGGATTGCTCACCGTCGCGATCGCCCATTGACCTTCCCCTTCCACGGGGATATTTGTCGTAGACAAGCGACTCATCAGACAGCCGACCCGAAAGTTCTTCTCGATCCAGCGATTGTAATTATCTGTACTTTCCCCCCAGCAGGGCTGATATTCGTAGACCGGGGTACGATCGTCCCGCACCGTCACCTCGGGGGACTTCTGCTGATTGGTAAACCAACCCACAGTATTTTCCCATGTGAGCATAATACTGAGAGTAATGGGGGCATCCGTGGGGTTGTGGGCCGTCCATTCAAAGATGGCAATTGGGTAACTGGTTTCCTGGTAATTGCCTGGGAAGAACGACCGATGCAACCAGCCCCAAAGCCCCCCAAGGGCATGCCGTGCCAGGGACCGTCATCGATATTACTAGGGTAACGCACCCTGTAGGGATTGTCCCAACCGAGGCCGATCGGGCGACACCAGGTACAATTTGGGATTACGTGAGGGAGTTGCGCTCTCATGCTTTATATTTTAATGCATCCCAGATGGAGATCGCAAAGAAGGATGCGACAGCAGCACCACTCTCCAGCAGACCAGCACAAAGGAGAACACGTGACCTCCCCCAGGCATGGGCATTAGCAGCTTCACAGCTCGCAGGTGCCCGAATGGTGCGTCCATGCTGAAGGGGGTGTGGTCAAAACCAGTTGGTAAGTCGCGCGTTCCCAGGCAGAGCCGTGGGGAACGAGGGTAAAATTATGACGATTTCACTGGTTGATAAGCGGCTCCCCTTTGGCTTTGTCTTATTTATGATTACGCACGTAATACTAAAATTTAGTATTACGTGCGTTACATTGTAATCTATCATCAAGGCTCTCCCTTGGCTTTGTCTTATTTATGATTACGCGCGCGTAACAATAAATTCTAGTATTACGTGCGCTACATTGTAATCTGCCAGCGTCGATCGCAGCGCAATCCTTTTGGCCAGGATATCAACAAATGTCGATCGTAGTCTAACCAACAGTCGTCTTTGTGCCAACCTACCTTTTCGCCAAAGTTTGTATAATTGGCGTTACAACCCAACCAAATCTGCTGCTGCGTGCTAAAGCCGAAATGTCCATTGCTGTGCTTTAGCCAGAGTCGATCGAGCATCTGTAAGAGCTGTAGTTTATAGTTTCTAACTTCAATTCTTGCATATAATTATCAACATCTCCACCTGTTTGTGATTTTTATCGTGTATTTAAACATACCATTAATTTTAAATCAAGGGGGCAGGGACAAACACCCCCTGCTTTGAGCTGACTGGCGTTCGTCGTCCGGAGGCAGCCTCGCTTGTGGTAAGATTGAGATTGCTTCCATTCCCCTGTCTACCTGTACTTACTATAGTTCATCTAGCAATGTCTTTGAGAATCATTGAAAATTTTGATAGCAGCTTTACCTTGGATCCGGAGGCTAAAGCCACTCTCTTTAGCTTACTCCAAAGTGAAGATTTCTTAAATCAAGTGAGTCAACAACTCAATGGAGTTCTCGTAGAGTTCACGGAGTTCCTGTTTCAACCAGTACCATACAGCGCCGGGACTCCCAAAGGCATGCCCCCTGAATTTGAAAAGTATCATGACTCCCAAGAACATGCGATCGTCAACGTCCCGCCCAACTTCATGTTCAAAGCCAAAATATTCAAACCCAGTCGTCTCTGTGCAATTTACCGCAAAATTAAGAAACTAAGCCATGACAAATAATATTCCAGCCCTTGCTAGTCTAACATATCTGCCCTATCTTGACGAAACCGGTCACTTGCCCCAGCAGTTGCAAGGCAAAATTGGGATTTATGCTATCTTTGATGAAGCGCAAGATCTGCAACTTGTCAACTATTCTCGTGATGTCTTTGTCAGCTTGAAGCAACATTTAGTCCGTCAACCCCACAGGTGCTATTGGTTGAAAGTGCAAACTATTGACAGACCCAAGCGGACAACCTTAGAAAATATTCGGGATGCTTGGATCGCAGAAAATGGTACTACCCCACCTGGGAATGGTGCTTCCGCAGGCAAATGGACTGAACCTATTGATGCAAAAATCACCATGACAGATGAAGAAAAAAGCAGTTATGGGGCGAGTGACGAACTGGGGCAAATGAAACTGTTGAAAAATGTAGCGAGGCGGGTGGAAGCGGAAATTAAAGCCGGACTTGCCGAACAGGGAGTCCAAGAGGAAATTCGCTTTAACCCCAAACTGAAGGAAAAGGGCTTACTTGACTTAAAGTAGAACGTAGGGTGGGCATCGCCCACCTCATTATTCTCACTAAAGAGATTGCAACCAACCTTGTAAGTTGTCTATATTGCCAAAATAAGTAATCCCAACTTCTCGACAAGCATCTCGAACATTTTGCTGTCCAAACTGTTTCATATTTTCACTAAAAAAGGCTTTCCTTTCTTCCGAATAATTTTGAGCGTGGTCTAAAATACAGCGCAAAATGAAATCATCTCTCTTTTCTGTCAATTTATTCAATTTTGGATCTACTAAAGTTCTACGCAAGGTATCCGGTTGAGGATGAATCAAAGTCAGACGAGATTCTAAAACTCTCAAGACCTCAATAAATTCATCATTTAACTGTCGTGAGAGTAAATCATATTTCACTTGACTTTGTTCTAAGTCATTCATCAACAATTGAACAATTGTGAAATGTTCAAATTGCTTCGTCTTGCTTCATTAATCTCAATAATTAAAGATTGGTTAAAGAGATTTCTCCGTTTTTTATCTTGTTGAAAAGCAAATAGCGCTTCCATGTAGCAGATGCTGGATAAGATTAACTGAACATCCTTAGACAAATTTGGGAGCAATGACTCAATTGCTTGATTTCGTTTTTGAGCCAAAGATACGATTCCATTGGTTTCAATATACAAAAATATCGACATTTAATCCCACTCCAATATTCTCTCAAGAAAACCATTTTCTAGCAAAGAAATCAAACCTATTTTATTAATCTGCGTTTCAAAAGGAGGATGCTCGCTGCTCGCTTTTCCAATGAAAAGATAAATCACTTAACCAAGCATCCATTAATCCAACCAAATAATCCTGAAAAATAAACTCATGGTTTTGATATTCAGGGTCGTAAACGGGAAAAATTTCTCCAGGATTTAATATCATGACTGGATGATAATTCCCCGATTGATATATCCTCACTTGTGTGAGATTGACAAACATCAGAAAAGGCACTTGTTGATAATTATCTAGACCATGAACTTTAAATTCCTCAGATCCAAATACCCGTAAGCCATAGACAGCGACAAACATCATGGGACGATCGTCTCCATCTTTTACCACAATATCCGGGTCAAAGTCAACATTTTTGGCAACAAAATTTTCCAGAGCCATATTTTCTCTCTTCCTTACTCATGATACAATGTATCATCAGATACATTAATAACACCCAGCGATCGGGTGGCAATTCCATGTTACCAGATTATACAGCATTAGTCGCGATTATAGCAAGGGTATGACGGTGGACACGGCCCACCCTGCTCATCTTCCATTATACCCGATCGCCCTTTTCTTAGCAATTCCCCAATTCGCAATTAATCTCAATAGTTAAAAATCGAATTCATTATCAGCCTTCAACTGGCGATCGGGTAGCAAGGTTACTAGATATTCTACAACATTGGTCGCGATTATAGCAAGCAGATTACGATCGCAACCAACCTTGTAAATTTTCTACATTCCCAAAATAGGTAATCCCAACTTCTCGATAAACCTCTCGAACAGGTTGCTGTCCAAACTGTTTCGTATTTTCACTGAAAAAGGCTTTCCTTTCGGAAGAATGATTTTGCGCGTGTTCGACAATACAGCACAAAATCAAATCATCTCTCCTTTCAGTGAATTTATTCAACTTGGGATCGACTAAGGTTCTGACTAACGTATCCGGTTGAGGATGGATTAAAGTCAGACGAGATGCTAAAAACATCAAGGATTCAATGAATTCAGTATTTAACTGTTCTGAGAGTGTATCGTATCTCTCTTGACTTTGTTTTAAGTCATTCATCACCAATTGCGAAACCGTCAAATTGCTTCGCTTTGCTTCATTAATTTCAATAGCTAAATCTCGATCGAATTCCTTTCTCCGCTTTTTATCTTGTTGAAAAGCAAATAGCGCTTCCATGTAGCAAATGCTGGGTAAGATTAACTGAACATCATTAGGTAAGTTAGAGAGCAATGACTCAATTGCTGGATTTCGTTTTTGAGTCAAAGACATGATTCCATTGGTTTCAATATACAAAAAAACCGACATTTAATCGCACTCCCATATTCTCTCAACAAAACCTTTTTCTAGCAGAGAAGTCAAACCGACTTCATTAATCTGCGTTTCAAAAGGAGGATTTTGGCTTTTCCAATGATAAGATATGTCACTTAACCAACTATCTACTAAGCTCACTAAATAATCCTGAGAAATTACTGGATGTTTTTGATAATTCGGAGCATAAAATGACAATATCTCTTCAGTTTTTAATATTATTACTGGCTGATAATTACCAGACTGATAGATTCTGATTTGTTTGAGATTGACAAACATCAGAAAAGATCCTTGCTGATAATCCTCTAGATGATAAATCGTCAAGTCTTCAGAACTAAATGTCTGGTAATATCTGACATCGACAAACATCATGGGACGATCGTCTTTATCTTTGACCAAGATCGCCCGGTCAAAGTCTATATTTTTGGCGATAAAATTGTCCAGCATTGATTCATATCCTCTCTTGCTTGATATACAGATTTCCTGGCGAACTGGCGATCAGGAGGCAAGGTTACTAGATATTCTAAAGCATTGGTCGCGCTCGTCTCATCTCCCACTATACCCGATCGCCCAACAAATAGCATCACCATTTGCCACCATTCGCACTTAAAAAATATCTTTCCGCTTCTGCACCAACCAGGTCACTCCCAGGTAAACTAAGGTATGCAGGCACAACATTCCCCAATTTAAGCCCAGATTACCCCAAGTGGCAGCATAAACATGGCTTCCCTGGAAGGGCAGGTAGGGCAGAGGTTCGCCATCAAATCCCTTGGGTACCATTCCATTCACATCTACTAAGGCCCCATAGGCCCCGATCGACCAACGACTCAGCATCAACCAAGATATCTTACTAGCAAGACCTTCCATCTTAAACAAAACCCCGGAGAAAATAATCTGAGGAATTAACAGCAGGGGTAAAGTGCTATTGGCCTGAGTGCCATTTTTGGCCAGGGCCGAGATCGTCAAACCCAGACTCATGCTAGTTAATAATGTCCCGAAGGTAGTGATACCCAGCCCCAAGAACCAGGGGATTAATTCCGGTGAGGAAGATTTAAATACAACTATAATTACTGCACAGATTAACAGAGTTTGCAACAGCGCTAACCCCGAAAGAATTAACAGTTTTGAACCCAGATAAGCAAATAATCCTAGGTTCACCAACCGTTCGCGCAGGTAAATTGCCGATTCTTTAACAATTTCTTGCAAGGAACTGGAGAGTCCTACCCAAATAGCAGCACAGGTAAAGACAAATAAGACTCGCAAGGCTAAAGGGGCTAGGGTAGAATCAGGTGTATCGGGGAGAACTAAGGGTTCTTTATCAATTGCGAGAGTAATTAGACTGATGCCAATAGGGGCGGTAAACAGAGATAATCCGAGATTAACGGGGTCGCGCCACAGGAGTCGCAAGTAGCGTTGACTCAGCAGAGATAATTGCCCGATAAAAGAAGGTTTAACCTGTTGAGGATATGTGACCGCAGACTGGGGCTGGTTGCCCGCACTCAGATGATTAGTGATATAATCTCGGTAGTAGTCCGAACTCTCAAATCGATCGGCCCATTGCTGGACAACATGTTCGCCTTGTTCCAGTTTGATATAGATGTCGGCGAAGTCTTTCTGAGAGGTCAGGGTAAAGAATTTACTCGCCTCCTGGGGAGGTCCGAAGTAACAGAGGCGTCCGCCACGACCTAAAAAGACGATGCGATCGCATTGCGTGATATTGGCGGTAGCATGGGTGACGAGGATAACGGTACGTCCCTGGTCGGCCAACTTGCGCAGCAACTGCATCATCTTTTTATCCAACCCCGGGTCCAGACCAGAAGTGGGTTCGTCCAGGAAAAACAGCTTGGGGTCGGCCAGCAGTTCCACTCCAATACTCACCCGCTTGCGCTGACCGCCACTCAACTGACTGACTAACATGTCCTGGCGATCGCTCATTTCAATTTCTTCCAGGGTTTTTTCCACCACCTGACTGACATCAAGATCTGGGGGCAAGCGCAACTTAGCTGCATAGGTCAGCACCTCCGCCACAGTCAAGGATTTGTGTATAATATCATCCTGGGGTACGTAGCCAATTTGGGTGCGATAGATATTAAAATTAGTTCGCAAGTCTTCACCATTGATCTGCAGGGTCCCCTCCGTAGTGGGGTCAATACCCAGGAGGGTCCGCATCAAAGTTGATTTCCCCGCACCGCTGCCACCCACTAGGGCCACAAATTGTCCCGGTTCGATCGCCAAAGTAATGCGATCGAGCAATTTGCGTCGCTTGCCCTTCTTATCTTTGACCTCTCGCAGTAGATCTAGGGCATCCAGGCGAATTTGATTGCCTTGGTCGAGTACCTGTAACTCATCCCCGCGCAAGACGAGAGTAAAGGGCCCAATGCGAATGGTTGACCCAGAACTGAGAACTGCCGAACCATTCACCCGCCGACCATCGACAAACACTCCATTAGTGCTGTAGTCCCGCAGTACATACTGTCCCCTGTCGAGTTTAATCAGGGCGTGACGCCAGGAAACCACCGGAGAATCTAGTTGCAGGGTAGCGCTGGGGTTGCGACCCAGTTCGCATTGTCTGTTTTTCAGGGAAATGCTATGTTGAGCGATCGGGGTAGAGAGCGTTCCGCTAGAGGGGTTAAAATAGGTGAGGCGCACCTGGTTCTGGGGGTCTTGGCCGATGCGCAATTCCATGCCATTGTTCAGGATGATACCTTGGGATGGGGTAATGCGAGTGCGATCGAGGAACAAGCCGTTAGTGCTAGGCTTTTTACCATCACCATCGAATATATGGTATTCCGAGCCGTAGCGGCGCAGGACCGCCTGACTTCGACCCACTACCCGCCAGCTATTATCCACTACCAAGTCTGCCTGCTGGGCGTTCCGCCCTAAGAAATGCTCGTCTTTTGTGAGATACAGGCGTTTGGTGTGCTCGAGATAGTTGCACTCCAAGTAAGGATAGGGGCTAGTACCGCTGATAATTGTGACCATCACGTTTTACCCAGAAGTAGGAAGGACTCTGTGTTTCTTCTATCTTGCACTAACCGCTACTGCCAGCGAGCAGTTATTCAAGGTTAGCGGTAAGCTGACTGACCCGGATTTTGCTAATCCAGCGCCACGATCTCATTTTACGCATAAATATGCTCATCTGCTCGTCTTCGAGAGCGACCGCTTGTCTGTTTTGCATCCCGGACTGGCACCACAGATGCGATCGCCTGAATAATTGCAGCCAGGATCCCATTAAGTTATCATCTTGAAAGTAGACCATAACTATCATAGCAGGATCGACAACAATGATGGCGGCAAAAACCGAAAACAGGGAGATAGATTATCCAGAAGTGGCACCAATGGTGTGGTGTTAAAATTTCATCCAGTAGTGGAAATGACTGCCGACCAATTTTTTGACTTCTGCCAGATGAACCGCGACTATCGCATCGAACGCACGGCCTCTGGAGAAATTATTATCATGTCCCCCACTGGTTCGGAAACTGGAAATCGGAATTTCGATCTCATTGGGCAATTAGGCATTTGGGTAAAGCAGGATGGCACGGGAATCGGGTTTGACTCTTCCACTGGATTTATCCTACCAAACGGAGCGACTAAATCTGCAGATGCTGCTTGGGTGAGACTGGAAAAATGGAATTCCCTCACCCGAGAACAACAAATTAAATTTGCTCCCATTTGTCCTGATTTTGTGGTGGAGTTACGTTCTCCCAGTGACAGACTGCAATCTCTGCAAGAGAAAATGCTCGAATATATTGATAATGGTGTGTCCTTGGGTTGGTTGATTGACCGAAATAATAGAAGGGTCTATATTTACCGTCCCGCGTCTTAGGGAGGAAAGCATTTTACCAGGATTCGTTCTGGATTTATCAACTATCTGGTAAGATTGAAAATAAATATCGTGAGGTAACATCAAATGACAGCTGCAAAAACAGAGAACCAGGTTCGGGAGATATACGATCCAGAATTAGCACCAATGGTGTTAAAATTTCATCCAGTAGTGGAAATGACTGCGGACCAATTTTTTGAGTTCTGTCAACTCAACCGCGATTACCGCATCGAACGCACGGCATCAGGAGAAATTATTATCATGTCACCCACTGGTTCGGAAACTGGAAATCGGAACGTTAAGCTTATTCAACAACTTGCCAACTGGACAGACCGGGATGGCACTGGAATCGCTTTTGACTCTTCGACTGGGTTTATCTTACCCAACGGGGCGACTAAATCCTCCGATGCCGCTTGGATGAGACTGGAAAAATGGAATTCCCTCACCCGAGAACAACAAACTAAATTTGCTCCCATTTGCCCAGATTTTGTGGTGGAGTTGCGTTCTCCCAGCGACGGACTGCAATCTCTGCAAGAGAAAATGCAGGAATATATTGATAATGGTGTGTCCTTGGGTTGGTTGATTGACCGAAATAATAGAATGGTCTATATTTATCGTCCCGATGCGGAAGTGGAAGTGTTAGAAAATCCCGATCAAATTAGGGGGGAAAGCGTTTTACCAGGATTCGTTCTGGATTTATCAACTATCTGGTAAGCTGTGATGCATTTAAATTGCATAGTCCCAAATTGCCGTTATAGCTCACGCTACGCTGTCGTGGGTTGCCTCGATTTTACCGGAAGCTCCAACATGCAGTTTAGATGCGCGACAGTGGGGATCGAACCGAGAGCAGGATATCATATTCACAGAACCAATGGAGGAATGACGATGAAGTTTTGGCGCAGGCTGATTAGTGGGAGTTTCAGAACCCTCAGCGGCCATTCAGAGCGGGTTACGTCCGTAGCGATCGCCCCCGATGGCAAGACTCTTGTCAGTGGCAGTAGGGACAAGACCATCAAACTGTGGGATCTCCAAACCGGACAGGAACTGCGCACCCTCAGCGGCCATTCATCCGAGGTTATGTCCGTAGCGATCGCCCCCGATGGCAAGACTCTTGTCAGTGGCAGTAAAGACAAACTGTGGCGGTTGTCGGGGCGCTAGTTCTGTAGGGGCGAATTTTTGCCGCGAATAACCTTTTGTAGGGGCGAAGCATTCGGGCGAGCAATTTATCTATGCAAGCGAAAGGTTTACGTCCCGAATGCTTCGCCCTTCCACAATTAAGATACACCTACCAGATATCTGTTACCGATCGGCTTCTCCAGCAAGTAGATCCTCTTGGGACAGGAAAGGTCTCAGATCCACAACCAAAGGTTTAGATATATCTCTGCTATTCGACTGGGATGGAGATGAATCATTGCGTCGATCGTGTCCGAGAGCGCCCGCCCATGACACCGCGCGACAGCGTGTCAGGGCGGGCGTCTCTGGACACGAGGGGTTAGTCTCCACAATACTATCGGGTATCATCGCCTGAGTCATCTTATCTAATTCCTCCGATAGATCGGCTCCAGGCTTCAGCGTCACCAGCAACTGACATCCCAATACTTCTCGGTTAACAAGCTGTCATTGCGAGGGGGGAAACCGAAACCGATAATTTAGGGATCTCAGCCGAGCTCCCCCCTGAAGCAATCTCATCACCGACGACTCATACGGGACGGGCGTCGGGCCTCGCAGCGGAGTTGGGGTTTGAAACCTCTCGGTTGGGGTTTGAAACCTCTCGGTTGAGGTTTGAAACCTCTCGGTTGAGATTTGAAACCTCTCGGTTGAGGTTTGAAACTTCTCGGTTGAGGTTTGAAACCTCTCGGTTGGGGTTTGAAACCTCTCGGTTTGGGTTTGAAACCTCTCGGTCGGGGTTGAAAACGGGTGCGGTATTGCGCCCGTTGGCAACCGTTCACCGTTTTCTGTGAAGAGTTCCCCACTAATACAACTACTTTTGACCACACCCTCGCCCTCACCCGTGCATGGTCCGGCTACACGAACAAAGTCAGCCCGCCTTGGGTTAAAACCCCCGAGTTACCAGGCGGTCGCCAGGTAACTCTGCTTTGTGTCGGTCATATCTTGCACCATTCTCAACTAGAGGCGGAGCCTCGATAACTCGTTCCCTGGCGGGAGCCAGGGAACGAGGGTAAAACGAAGAGAGTAAACGCGCTTTGGGTTTCGCGTGAGAGGGTAAACCCAAAGCGCGTTGACGATCTGACAGTCCGCTTCGATGTCTCCTGGGAGCGCTATTCGCACAACCGGTGGAGACATCGAGTCCTAGTTGAGCTGCGACTGACTATTATCTTGCCCAGCAGTCAGTCGCTTGGATCTCTTCTGAGAAGTCTGATAGAGAGGCGATCGTCACTGCTCGCCTCAAAAGATCGCGCAGCACCAACGTATCAGACAGTTCGTTGATGCGATCGGCCATCTGGTCGGGCACCAAATCAAACCGCATCGACAGGATATCGATTACAGCCTCTCGGCTTTTTTGCAGGATTCCCCTTTCCAGTCCCCGTTCCATTGCATCTTGTTCGCAAGGCATCATTACATACGGCATCTCTTTTTCCTCCAAGAAACTATCGAGTCGCAGTTGAAATTCTCGCTCTAGATTCTCTGGTAGTCGCATCATCCAGTACAGTAATCGCAACAGGTTGCGAATCTCTTGTTGATTATATCCTACATCCAACAGCCCTCTGACTACCCTCGTTTTCCATTCCAAGCGTTTCCGGGCGTCTTGGCGGGTCGCTATTGTCTTCAAATGGGCCATCACCATCACTGCAAACGGATTAGTGCTGCGCTCCAACTCTGACCACCGGTCTTGATAGTCTAGTAGTTTTACTACCTTATACCGCAGCCAATAATATAGCCCGCGCAGACGGGCTTGGTTCTTGTAGCCGCACCCTTTAGGGTGACGGCTACGAACCAGGACTATTTCATTTGACAAAAACCCATTCCTTATCCAGTCAATAATATAGCCCGCGCAGGCGGGCTTTGTGCTTGTAGCCGCACCCTTTAGGGTGACGGCGAGTTTCAAAGCGGAATCAAATTGCTCCTTTTTTCAGTCACGTGACTTGCAGACTGATATAATTGGAGATGCCCGCTCATGAGAGAAACTCTATTACTCGATCGCTATCGCATCCTCGGTGACTTGGGGACTGGCGGGTTTGGCGAAACTTTCCTCGCTGAAGATACCACATGCCTTCCCTCACTGACTTGGTCTCGTGCGAAAGGCCCCTCAGCGAAACTGCCGTGCGGGAAATCTTAGTCTCTCTTCTGCCTGTCTTGACTACTGTCCACAGTCAGGGTATCGTTCACAGAGATATTAAACCCGATAACATTATCCTCCGCAGGCGCGATCGCCAACCTGTCTTGGTTGACTTCGGTGCAGTTAAGGAAACTATGGCAACGGCGGTCAATTCCACCAGACAGTCCCGAAATTCGATGATAGTTGGTACGCCTGGGTTCATGGCCTCGGAACAAGCAGCAGGCAGACCCGTCTACTCTAGCGATTTATATAGTTTGGCACTAACGGCAATTTATCTGCTGACGGGAAAGATGCCTCAAGAGTTAGAGATCGACCCGCACAGCTGCGAGATTATTTGGGATCGGAGCCCTTTGGGCCTGGACTCTATTCTGGCCTCGGTCCTGGAAATAGCCATCAAGTCCCGTCCCCACTCGCGCTTTTCTACTGCTAGAGAAATGCTGGCAGCTTTGCAGGGTGCCGATGCTGCGGTTTCTAAGCTTCAGTCTACTGTCGTGATATCCCCCTCGTCGCGGAAATCTCCCGTGATCGGAGATTCGCCTGGAATTGCTCTTTGGGGTACTCCGATCTTGGCCGCTATGGGCATAATCGCCCTTTGGCAGACCCCATACCTGCAACCCCCACTGCCAGTTACAGACCCCAAACCCCTGTCACCTTCAGAACTCCCTCCAGCAGAATGTCGTCGCGACCATACCGCCAGTCTTGCCCCCCAGATCCGTGCAAAATCAGCGGGTCAGCTTTGGGGCGGGGGCGACGGGGGAGACTTTGCGGGGTACTGTCGCCCCCCATCAGATGCAACGCTACTGGCTTGAATGTGGCCAAGGACAGCAGTTTATCCTTCAGGTTTGGCAAGGAAATGTCAATATAACTGTCAGAGACCCAGAATGGCAGATTATTGGTGCGGTCATGCCGGGTCAGATCGGGTGGCAAGGTATCCTCCCCAGTACGGGAGATTACGTTGTCGAAATTTCCTCCCCCGATGGCTCAGATTATGCTATGGAAGTTGTAGTCCTCTAGTATTTGATTCATATCTGATACCGTTCACACAATTTGTAGAAAATTGTGAGTTCGTAACGGATCGAGCGTTACAGGGCTGACGGGCAGGTTCGTAGTAAGAACTTTAGTGCTGACGGGCGCGAACGGGCAAGAACTTTAGTTCTTACTACGAACGTAAACAGGGAGGAGATAACATGACCCAGTCAGTCCCAAAAACCATTGCGCGTCGGGGAATAATATTCCCAGAATACACGATCGCCAGAAGAATTAGCAAGACGGAAAGCTCAAAGAGAAGCACGTATAGAGCATTGTCGCGAAGTTTTTGAGCTGGCACGGCCTGAACTAATAGCCGACTACTATAACTGGTCGATCGTCATTGAGCCAAAGGCCGGAGACTATTTCATGCGGAAGAAGATGTTGCTATGCAAAAATAGCGTCAGAAATATCCTAGTGGCTGGCTTGTAATTTTCCGTATCAATGAAACAGGAGCATGTGGTAAAATATGATTGATGGCAGATTTGGTGACATCGGTGAACTATTCTTGGAAATAGATTTGATTGCTGCTGACGGCGATCGGGTGACCATTGATGGGCTGGTCAGTTATTGAATTTAATCGATGCAAACTGCGCGAAGTGAGGACTATTTTGATGTTTATGAAGGAAAAGTGGCAAGGTAATCGCAGCTATATTGGGCCATGCTGATTCTGCACGATCTCATCTATCTCCTAGTCACCCTCTGGCTTCAAAAACGCAAGGATATCTTTGAGAAATGGAAAATGGAGAATTGAGAATAGCGCAGCGTGTTCCCAGGCGGGAGCCAGGGAACGAGGAGAATGGAAAATTGAGCCTCCGGTTGGGTTGAGGCACGAAACCCAACCTATAAGCTGGTTCCGTCACCATCTTTCCCTATGCTCAAGAGCGATTCGCAATTAGCAATTCACAATTCACAATTAGCTAGTTAGCAATTTCACTGCGAGAAGTTTTGCTCTTCCTTTGGGGTAATGGTTTTAACTCTGGAGGAAGAGATGAAACTGCTCCCCAATGCTTGACAAAAGTCTGTAATAAAGCTTCTTGTTGGGCGCGAAATCTGACTAAATCATTGCCAAAATTCATAATAGCAAACCAGACAGTTCCTTGCTTCCGAGTTGGTAAGGCACCTGCTAAGGTACTGACATTATCCAAAGCGCCGGATTTGACCACTGCTAATTGAGGGATCCTGGGGCGAGTATCTAATATGCCTCGATCGAGTCCGACGATCGCGAACAGATCGGCTACAGTCATATTATAGGGCTGGAGATAGCGCTCGATCGCCAGAAACAGGGCCACAGCAGCCCGGGGAGAGATCTGGTTAGTGAAACCCAAACCAGAACCATTAACGAGTTGAATTTCGCCCCTGGGCACCCCAGCGCGATCGGCAGCCTTGAGGGCCACTACCCGAGCACCGCCCACAGTATTAGCTAGCATATCAGCCATCAAGTTATTACTATAGCGATTCATCTTCTTGAGCAGTTCCGCCAGGGGAAAAGAATAATGGCGCACCAGAGTCTGGGCATTGGGAGGATTTTCCAGAGCAAACCGCACGAAACCGTTAATAATTACCTGGGGTCGAGGGGTGCCTGGAGGCAAAGTTTGATATTGGGTTTCTACTTCTGCTGACCAAGTCTGATAATTTAACCCTTGCTGGAGCAGTTTACCAGCCGTGAGTGGGTTAGCCTCAAAGTTCATATAAAATTTGCCCACTACGATCAGATTACCCGCTACCCGCCTGATGCCCCGCTGATTTAATAGGTTGCCTAGGGCGATCGCCTCTTCCCAGACAAAAAACGGGTCTTCTCCCCCCTTGACCACCAAGTTACCTTGTAGCACCCCTTCATATATTGGTCCGGTAGCGCTAATTAAAGTCACAAACCGATGATCGGGGCCAAAAGTTTCTAGGGCCGCCAGAGTTGTTGCCACCTTAGTCACGGAAGCAGCAGGCAGAGGCACAGTGCCTTGGTGATTTGCCAGCAGGGTATTGCCAGATTGGATCCAGACTCCTTGGTGTTGGGAGAGATGTCCTTTGGCTGCCAACCCGTTCAGGTATTGTTGAATTTGGGCATTAGTAGCAGGGTCGGGATTATCTGGAGGCACCAGACTCAACTGGATCTGCGGTTCAGTGAGTTCTGTCACAGTCCCCTTCGATGTCTTCGGGATGCTTCGCAAAAACCCCTCAGACATCGGATCTTCGTTGCTGACTGGCGGGCGATCCGGTGCCGTCGCTGGAGGTTGCTTTTGGGCACATCCAGCCATCAATGCTAGAATGCTTGCCGATAGGATCGCAGTCACAGGTCTGATATGAAGCATAAACTTACAGATGGCCTCCTCTGAGATATGATGTGGTCAGCGGTCAGTGGTCAGCGGTCAGATCGTGGGGTTGCTATCGGTCAAGTAGAAGCTAGAAACCGGGTCTCGGAGTGCAGCACGAGATATCAAAGCGATCCCTACAGGTTAATCGATGAAGTCGATGGTGTTGGGTTTAAGACTGCTGACGCGATCGCCCGCTCCTTAGGCATAGAGCCCGATAGCGAGAGCAGGTATCTCCAAGGGCTTGTTCAAGTATTCAAAGATGCCCAAAGTCAAGGTCATTGCTTCCTGCCAGAAACGGAACTGATTAATCGTGCAGTACTGCTACTAGAGCTTCCCCAGCATACCCCAAGCATATCGGCAGTGCAAGAGGCGATCGCGAAGGGAAAACAGAACCAGACTTTAGCAGCAGGATTATTATCGGGGAGTATCTACCTGAGAGGAGTCTACCGCATCGAACTGAGAGTAGCGTTGCAGACGATCGGGTTTCTCGGGCAACCTACTCAACTGACTGAAGACCTAGAAGAGTGGTTGCTTCGTTATGAGAGTGCAGCAGAACGATCGTACAACCTGAGCGAGGAACAAAGTCAAGCCTTATTTATGGCAGAACGACATGCCTTCAGCATCCTGACTGGGGGACCGGGACGAGGCAAAACCTATATACTGAAAATTTTAGTGCAGTGGCTAAAATTCAAGGGCTTGAAAGTAGCTCTCGCCGCCCCCACAGGTAAGGCCGCCAGTAGAATGAAAAACGCCACGAGTATAGAGGCATACACCATTCACCGTCTACTACAGTGGGAAGGAGCTGGACAGTCTTTTCGTTATAATGATAAGAATCCGCTGGATATCGACTGGCTAATTGTTGATGAATTCTCAATGGTCGATATATTCCTGTTTAACTCCCTGTTGAAAGCCTTACCCGCAAGAGCAAAAGTCCTGCTAGTGGGAGACTCGGACCAATTACCCAGCGTCGGACCCGGGATGGTGCCGCGAGATTTGCTAATCTCGGAAATGGTGCCCACAACCCGATTGCAAACTATCTATCGACAGCAAAAAAACAGCGATATAATCTATGCCGCAGACGCTGTTAACAAAGGAAAAATACCAAAATTACAGAAGTTTAAGCAGTTAAATAATGTGGTAGCTGCATGTGTGGAGAATGAATATGCAGATTGCGCCATGTGGGAAACTCCGACACCCGAAGCCACAGCCCAGGCAATTATTGAATTGACAGCGGCCATGAAAGCAGAGAATCTAGATTTAACTAAATCTCTGATGGTGTTAGCACCTCAAAAGAAGGGTGTTTGTGGCGTTCGCAATCTGAATATTCTGCTTCAGCCGATTTTCAATCCTTGACTGCCCGACAGCCCCGAGGTAGAGTGTAATGAGATCGTCTACCGCGTGAATGACCGGGTGATTCAACTCAAAAATCGCTACGACATCGCACCCACCGTGATGAATGGAGAAACTGGCAACGTCGTGTTAGTTGACCCGGAAAATCAACAGGTGACAGTAGAATTTGAGGAGGGCGCGATCGTTAACTACAGGGAGTCCGAACTGGAACAGATTATGCATTCATTCTGTCTGACCTGCCATAAGTCCCAGGGTTCGGAATTTCCCTATGTGATTATGCCCCTGCTGCTGAGTAATCGCCACATGCTGACTCGCCAGTTACTCTATACTACCATGACTCGCGCCAGTAGTACATTTATTGCAGTGGGACAGACCAGGGCTTTAGAGATTGCCGTGGCTACAGACAAACCCGCAAGACGATATACTCAGTTACAAACGCAATTGATCTCAACAGTCGAGCAACTGACTCAAACATTGGACAGCTTGAAGAAAAAGCGTACAGTAAAGAGTGGAACGACAGCCACCGTTTCCGTCGCCAAGCGACTCAAAGAACGGGGCATTCAAGCAACCACAGGAGAGAGGACGAAAATCGGTAGCCTGACCTTGCAGCTGTATCAAGATAAATACAAATATCTCCCTTCTAAACAACTGGAACAAATGGAGGAGATGAAGTTTAAGACGAAAACCTATCACTACGAGTCATCAGCGGTTGATTTGATCGATCGGGCGATCGACATTGTTTTGAATAGCTAATAGCATATTGTTAATAGCATATTGTTAATAGCATATTCCCCGATATCACCCTTTTTCCCCAGAGTCAGAACTCCTGCAGGAAAGTCTACCACTAGCAGATGTCACGGTTTTGGCGAAGCGATTCGCTCTCATTGGGGGGTTGAAAACAGTCTCCATTGGGTCTTAGATGTAAGGTTTAAAGAAGACTATAGCCTCCTTAGAACCGGACATGGGGCTGAGAATATGGGACAATGGCGGCGCTTATGTATCAATTTACTCAAAACCAAAAGAATTTTGTACCGGTTACAACCGGCAGAAGTAGCTACCTTGCACCCAGAAACCTACTGGGAGGGTTTAGAGTTTCCCTTGGGCATTGTGGCCATTGAGTGGCTGACAGACTACCTCCGGACAGGCGATCCGCCCGTCCTACACAAAATTTTTCTACGCAGCGGACGAACATTTCCACTCCCACCTGCAAGACGATCTCATCAAAGTCAAAGCGGGGATGGTGATGGGGATAGGCTAAACCTTTGTCGGGGTTGGCAGAACCCAGGAAGAAATAGCACCCTGGCACCTGTTGTAGGAAAAAGGCCATGTCCTCTCCCCCCATTGTCTGGCATTCTGGGACTACTCCTACTGGTGTCTCCACTACATCTAAAGCTACCGAACGGACTAATTCAGCCATGCCAGCATCATTGATCAGGGGTGGATAAAAACTCCAGTAGTTTAATTCATAACTGGCACCGTGACTCTGGCAGACACCGGCAATAATTTGCTCGACTCGCTGTGGGAAATATCCCTCCAAGGCCGGATCGAAATACCGCACCGTGCCCTTCATCCGGGCGGTATCAGCAATGATGTTTTTGGCCGTGCCAGCATAGAGTTCTCCGATGGTGACGACCGCCGACTTGATTGGATCGACGTTTCGGGCCACGATCGTCTGTAGGGCATTGACAATTTGGGCGCTGACCACGATCGCATCAATGGTTTGATGGGGCATAGCACCATGTCCCCCTTTGCCCAAAATGTGAGCCTCAAACATCTCCACTGCGGCCATCAAGGGGCCACTGCGCACGCCTATTCTGCCCAGGGGCAGATTATTCCACAGGTGCAAGCCGATAATGGCATCTACCTCAGGATTTGCCAACACTCCTGCTGCAATCATCGGTTTAGCACCTCCGGGTCCTTCCTCAGCCGGTTGGAAGAGGATCTTTACTGTGCCCGCGAAGTCCTGCTGATGAGAGGCCAGATACTTGGCTACCCCGAGGGCGATCGCCGTATGTCCGTCATGACCGCAAGCATGCATGACTCCATCATGCTGCGATCGATAGGGCACGTCGTTCAATTCCTGGATCGGCAGGGCATCCATATCTGCTCTAATGGCGAGCACCGGTCCTGCTTTCGATCCGGGGATCGTGGCTACCACTCCAGTCTGAGCTACGCCTGGAAGATGATCGATGCCCCATGAAGTTAACTGTTGGGAAATCAACTGGGCTGTCAGCTGCTCCTTAAAGCCCAGTTCCGGTCGCTGATGCAACCTTCTGCGCCATTCTACCAGCTGTGGCTGTAAGGCTCTAATCTCCAATCTCACCCCAGAGAGATCGATCGCGGGGGGGGTAACAGAAGCAGAAATCATAATTTATCTTAATCAGGGACTTAAGTTATTTTTATCGCAAGGGTGAACTACCCGCATCACTTGAGATAATATCGTCATGACCTGCGCGATTTCGCGATACAGCAGCGGGATTTATAGTATAGCGGTCCGATAGATGTAGTGAGCTAATTTTTGGATATAATGTAAATTATTGGGCAGCAGGTTGCGAATTTATAGCTTGATGAAGTAATGATTTTATGAAATTTTTGTGAAAAGAAGGTGAAGCTAAAAATCTATTTTGGCAATTGATCCATTAGATTATCAATAATTTGGTTAACTGACCCAAGTTTGATTACAGTATGACCATGAAATAATATATTTCCCGGTTATGCCTACTTCTGTTTATCCTGTTGAAAGCTAAGGGGGTTTTTCAGCCGTGATTGCTATCTCAGAGCGTCCAGTAGGGCGCAGCAAATGGAGCACG
This sequence comes from Hormoscilla sp. SP12CHS1, assembly GCA_014324065.1. GTDB lineage: Bacteria > Cyanobacteriota > Cyanobacteriia > Cyanobacteriales > Desertifilaceae > Hormoscilla. The sequence continues at coordinate 32,535 of JACOMV010000016.1, forward strand.
ATTAGTTTTCCCTCAACTCTCTATCTTTGTCCTGTCTTGGATTTGTTATTAGCAAAAGTTCCAGAACAATGGCACTTGGAAATCCGACTGGGACTACAAGAAGCTTTGGTCAATGCAGCTAAGCATGGGAACAAACTTGACTCAAGTAAAAAGGTCTCGGTTCGCTTCAGAGTGGTGAAAAATCACTATTGGTGGGTAATCTCAGACCAGGGTTGTGGACACAGAGATGATTGTTTTTTTGAACCGGAGACTGTCAACTTACTCCCCGAACACGATTCTGAATGCGGTCGGGGACTTTTTATTATACACCAAATATTCGATCGGGTGCAGTGGGATAATGAAGGCAGGGAGTTGAAACTCTGCAAGCAATTGACAGATTGCTGATTTTATTCTTACTTAAATCAGCAACATATCTATTGATGGCTATCTATTAGTCACCACCCTGAAAAACATTCCCTGGCTATGCTAGGGAATGAGGGGAAGCGTAAATTCATCCTTTTATAAGTAAAAAGTCAATTTTTAATTGAGTAAAATTATTAATTAAAAACCTCCGGACAGGCGAGAGGCCCGTCCGACAAGCAACGCTACCGACTACTTGCTCGATCGCGTAGCGTGCGCTCCGCGCAATCCGTGGCCGGGGCAAGGTGGTGCTGAGACCGATCCGTCTAACCAACTGGCTGCTTGTTGGAGTCTAGCAAGAGCTTCTTCGGGTCTATCCTTGAGGAGAAATACCAGGGCTGCGGCGGCTTGCTCCCGGGCCCTTGCCGGACGGTTAGACTTAAGCTGGTGCCATTTGTCCGGCGTGATGGTCAGCCGCTCAGCCAGGGCTTGGGCGAGTTCAATGGTACTCAGTTCCTGACTGGCTTTGGTGCTGGAGTTGATTTGGGGACTTGAGAGAGTTGTTGCGGTCTGGTTGAGCATGGTGCCGGGTAAAATTGTTGGTTTAACAGCCGATGGGATTTGTTTGCTTCTATATTAATATAACTCAAATTGCGACCTATAAAAATTTCTACGTCCCAGACAGCCATTTTTGGTAAATTTCTCCGCAAAAATGCCATTTTGGGGTAAA
>JACOMV010000017.1 GCA_014324065.1 Hormoscilla sp. SP12CHS1
AGATACCTAAAATGCCCTTAAAACCAAACACCATAGATGCTAGGGTAGAAAACTACCAACAACTGATAGATGGCGTTACTTAAGCCAATAATTACGTTCGTAGTAAGCACGAAGAGTGTTTCCGGGGCGCTTTAGCGCCTAGAGAGTCCAATTTTAGATAAAATGATGAGGGCCATAGATCGAGAAAGGCAGAGTGCGGAGAGGAGCTCAGAGGGATTTTCCGTAGATACTAAGAGTTGTTCATTTGTCTTATTTTATCACTGACAATTTAGCCAACTTTTGACTAGCAGGCCCCGCCGTACAACATCAAGAACTGATCTCATAGCACGGGTGTGGTCATGATATCCTGGCCAAAAGGATTGCGCTGCGCGCACAGGCTACCCTGCGGGATCGACGCCGGGAGATTACATAGTAGCGCGCGTAATACCTGGTTTTATTGTTACCTGTAATCAGGAATAATACAAAGCCAAAGGGGAGCCTTGATGATAGATTATATAGTAGCGCGCGTAATACAGATTTTTATTGTTACCTGTAATCAGGAATAATACAAAAAAGCCAAAGGGTAGCCGCTTATAAACCAGTGAAATCGTCATAATTTTACCCTCGTTCCTACGGCTCTGCCTGGGAACGCGCGACTTACCAACTGGTTTTGACCACACCCCATGGCACTGGTATCGGACTGGTACTGGTAACCGATCGGAGATCGCTAACACTAGCCTATTATAGCATCTATTCCGCTTCCGGATGGAAGTAATTGTAGATTGACTGGGCTAAATGGGGTCCAATGCCGTTAACTTCTGCCAACTGTTGGGGCGTGGCCGCGCGGATATAGTCAATTGACAGAAAATGTCCTAGTAGTTGTTTTTGTCTCCCAAACCCTAATCCGGGAATCTCATCTAAGTGCGATCGCTTCATTATCTCACTTCGTTGCTGTCGGTGAAAGCTGACAGCAAACCGGTGAGCTTCATCCCGCAGTCGCCTTAACAATTGTACTCCCGGTTGTTCTGGATCTGTCGCTAATGGTGCAGATTCTCCGGGCCGGAATATTTCTTCTCGCTGTTTCGCTAAACTGATAACAGGCAATTCTGCCATTAAGTTAATTGTTTGTAATACTGATACTACGGCTGAGAGTTGTCCTTTCCCACCATCTATTATAACTAGATCGGGAAAGTCGGGATTGCCATGGCGCTGCAACTTTGGGTCTTCGACAAACTTGCGGAAGCGGCGTCTGATGACTTCGGCGAGACTGGCAAAGTCGTCGGAATGGCCTGGTTTGACTTCAGGATTCTCGATCTTATAATGACGGTAATGCTGCTTGGCGGGCAATCCGTCAATAAACACAACTTGAGAGGCGATGGCATGCGCACCTTGGATGTGGGAGATGTCGTAACCTTCTAGGCGAACGCTGCGCGAAAAATCGGGCAATCCTGGCAAGTCCAGCAGGTCAGCTAAGTCTCGCAATGCTTGCCTGTTTCGTTCTCCCGCCTTTGCCATCCGTTCCACTTCATATTGGGCATTTCGGGCTACCATTTCTATCAGTTCAGCTTTGCTTTGCCGCTGGGGCACGATGATGCTGACTTTGCGACCTTTTCTGGCGCTCAAATAGTCTGCTAACATTTCTGCATCGGGTAATTCCTGCTGCACCAATATCTCGGCCGGAATTTCCACGGAGTCTGTATTTTGATAATGTTCTTCTAATACCCGTTGTAAAATTTCTCCGACTGTGCCAGACTGAGGGTCAGCATTAAATCCTAACCTGCCTACCAGGTTCCCCCCACGCATTGGAAATAGCTGAATGCAGCAATGTTCGTTCCTCGCGGCGAGGGCGATCGCATCTCTGGATATGGTATCATCTGGTAGGGATACCTTCTGGTCGGCGTTCAGGGATTTAATCCCGGCAATTTGGTCCCGCAGTTTAGCAGCAGTTTCAAAGCGCAAATCTGCTGCTGCTTGCTGCATCTGTGCGGTCAGCAGATCCACCAATTCTCCCGTCCTGCCCTGAAACACCATCGCGATTTTTTGCATAGTTTGGCGATATGTTTCCGGAGCAATTAGCTGCTGACAGACTCCCGGACATTTGCCCAGATCGTAATTCAAGCAAGTCCGGTCCTTAAACAGGGGTTGGGGACGTTGGCGCTGAGGAAAAATGCTCTTGACTATATCTAAGGTATTCCGTAATAGCTTCACATCCACGTAAGGACCGTAGTATTTATTTTTCCGGTTACCCATGGGGCGTTTGCGGGTAATAAAGATGCGGGGATAATCTTCTGACCAAGTAATGCATAGGTAGGGATATTTCTTATCATCTTTTAGCAATACGTTAAAGTGAGGTTGGTGCTGCTTGATCAGATTTGCTTCTAATGCTAATGCTTCCGCTTCCGTGTCCGTGACGATGAATTCTATCTCGCTCACCTGGCGCACCATTAGCTGAATGCGAGGGCTGTGTTTTTGTCCCTCTCGGAAATAGGAACGGACCCGCGATCGCAGCTTCTTGGACTTGCCGATGTACAGCAGGCGCTCGCGGCTGCGCCTGCGCGAAAAATCGAGAGTATCCTTCATCAAATATACTCCCGGTTCTTGGGGAATTTCCTGAAGGCGCCTTGACAGGCGATCGGGGTCTTGGACTAGAGGTAGGGTAGGGGTTGTCATGGGGTGTGGTCAAATGGAACAGCTTGCGGCTTTCGGCAGGCCCGAAATAATAATTTTTACTGTTACTTGCAGTCAGCCGATAGTTTTGTCTTGGGCGTTGTCCCGACCTCTTTTTGATAATTGCCATTTTTAATATATCGGTTAATTGGCAATTGTCAAGGGGCTTGAGAAATATTTTTGAGTTTTTCGATGCCAAACCCTCATCTGGTCTTAATTTGAGAGAGGTTGAACAAAGTTCCAGATAAAGAAGGCCAGTTAGTTCGAGAAACTGGCCTTCTGAAATCAGCAAATATAAAACCCGATCGCCTGTATGGGGCCGACACACATCCCAAAAATTACTGCGGTAATTGCTATTGAGTATACCCCTTTTACGTCTAGAGAAAATCTTTGAATTGATATTTGAGCCCGCACTAATTCTTGAATTGCGCTGTGGACTAGATAGCTTAACGAAGTTAAAGGAAATCTAACTTGCAATAAATTTTCCATCATATTGTTTTCCGAAACGAACCGATCGGCTAAAACTGCTAGGGCAAACATAATAATGATACCCAAGCAACTAAATGTAACTCCATACAATGTAACTCCATCCAATATCGATTTTTTAAGTTTTTTTGTTGTTACTCCTACCTCTTTTATAGATATTTTAATCTTTTTTACTGCTACTAACCAATAAAAAAATAAGGCATGAATAATAAATATCCAGCTCAAAAAATCCGGATTATAATCCGGAAACCATTCTTTGATGCCTACGTTAACAATAGTACTCAAAAACAACATCACTATCAAAGATACAAAAAAATAGCCGAAATTATTGCGATCGCGCAGTTCTTCAATACGCTTTTGCATGGCGACAATATGTCTATCGCTTAAGTACCGCAGATACTCATTGACTTGATAATTAATTGCGGCTCCGAGAATGCTGATAATTTCTCGCCCATCGGCAACCTGTTCCAGTAGTTTTTGTTTTGGCAAAACATAAATCTGGCTCGCGAACCATCAACAAAGGACATTTATCCAAAACTTTGCCCCGGCAACATCTCTTTGAACTTAATATCTTTCTGAGTATTTTGTTCCCTTTTGGATAGTGCACTTTTCCCGAGCGCAAAAAATAAATATCGTCAGTATCTTCTCCCTCTCGAATGTTGCCACCAACTCAGGCCAAACCGAGGGTCGGGGTAAAGCTTGATTATTATTATGCCAGGGCCGAGTAATGTCTTGCTGACAAAAAGATTATTGCGGCATGATCGGCATTAGGCCAGATCGAGGGGGCTATCGATCTTTCCCACTATAGCACAGAGCGCGCTAGTCGCTCCTCACACTGGTAAATTTAGGATCGTATTGATGATTTTCCGGCGAACGCTGCGCGAAAAATCGAGTCTGCCAAAAGTTGTTAGTTGTGGGTTGTTATTGACCACTGACCACAGTCTAGAGTACGAGTGTTGCATAATTGTCGATCGCCTGGGGAGTGCCATCCGGGCCCATGGCGCTAAAACTTTCGAAGTAGGCGCGGGTAGCTGGGGGGAAGTGGGGGAAGTTAAACATGGCGTCGCCATTGGCAATATCGGCCCAGAAATAGCGCAGGCTGCTAACTAACTCCTTAGCCTGCTGGAGTGGTAAACTAGAAGGTGGCTGGATCAGCAGTTTCAGCAGGAAGGGATGGGAGCGATCGCCGATCCATTCTCGCGAAGTTTGGGCCAGGGTTGGCCAACCGGGTACTGCTTCTATCCGATGTGACTCCACGCGCAACTGCTTTCTACCTCGGTCATCCATCTGGAAATGCAAGATGCGGTAGGGATGAGGATAGCTAACCAGAGAACCTGTGGTAATCTCATAGATGCCCCGATCGCAGGCAATATCCTGAACGTGCAAATGTCCTGTAAATATTAGCTGCACCCCAGCATTTCGCAGCAGCTGCAATAGCACGGGCCCATTATCCAACATATAGCGACGCCCCAGCTGATGGCTAGATTGATGAGGCAAATGATCCATGACATTATGATGTATCATCACCATTACCAATTCTTCTCTAGCCGATGCCAAAACTCCCTTCAACCAAGTCAGCTGGGCGTCATCCATATATCCTAACTGTTTTCCCTCGGGGTCAAACTGGTTAGAATTGAGCCCAATTAGCCGCACTCCGGGCAGGATTTCACAGGTGTAATAAAGGCGATCGGGGTTTTCATAGCCACATTTACCGTAATAATGGGAAAAATCATTAAGCCCGATCGAATGTCCGTCTTTCTGGGGCACTGGGACATCATGATTGCCAGGGACAACGTAGACTGGATAAGGCAGCTGGGCCAAGCGCTGTTGTAACCACGCATGGTTTTCTGATTCCCCATGCTGGGTTAAGTCTCCCGGTAACAGCAGAACATCTAGATCCAGCTGTTCCAGATGTTCTAAGATGATCTCTAAGACTGGGATAGACACCTCCACTAGATGAAACCGGTTAGGATTGTCCCAGATAGTATGGGGGAGTGCGATATGTAGATCGCTGACAATAGCAAAGCGAAAATTTAGTCTCATATGCCAATTCCCTTGATGCTGACAGTAAACAAGGCACTCATACTTCGATTTTAAAGGAAAAATTAAATTATGGAGGGATGAACTTTGGTACGAGTGCGAGTCCGCCAACATGTCAACCCACTCAGCCACAAATATCAGATGCCAGTCCTTCCTCCCGATTGGCGTCAGGTTTATGCCTCACGCCATCAACCCCTACTTTTAGATATTGGCTGCGCTAGGGGGCGGTTTTTACTGAAGATGGCTCAGCTGCAACCGGATTGGAACTTTCTGGGCTTGGAAATTCGTGAACCGCTGGTCTTGGAAGCAAATGAGTTGCGATCGCAGTTAGGTTTAACCAATCTCCATTATCTCTTTATCAATGTCAATAACGAGTTGCAGCCACTGCTAAAATCTTTTCCATCTGGGGCCTTACAGCGGGTGACGATCCAATTTCCCGACCCCTGGTTCAAAAATCGGCACAGGAAACGCCGGATGGTACAGCCACAGTTGGTAGCTGACTTGGCCCCACACCTCGCTATTGGAGGAGATGTATTCCTTCAGTCAGATCTGGAGTCCGTCGCCGGGCTAATGCGCGATCGCTTTTCCGAACATCCTGCTTTTATTCAAGTTACCTCCTCCCCCACCCCCACCCTAAAGGGTGGGGCTACAGGAACGAAGCCCGCCTGCGCGGGCTATATCACGAACCTTGAGGAAAATGGGATGCACAACTGGCTAGCAGAAAACCCTCTACCAGTCCCCACGGAACGGGAAATTGCTACTCTGGCAGGTGGCACACCTGTTTATCGCGCTTTGTTTGTCAGAAAGCAGTAAAGGAAATGATTTTCTGTCAAGTCCCCTGGGATAAGAGCTCTGGCAGAGATATCGAAGGCGATCGAGACTTTAATATTAATCTGCTTTTCAGTCGAATATATACTCCGACTCTGGTGTGCAGAACGGAAAATCAAGTATTTGTTCTCAATCTATTCCTTAATTGATTTGGTCGTGATTCTACCCTTTTTCTTGGGAATAATAGATGTCAGTTTTATCCTCGTATTTCGCTGGTTGCGTATCTTGCATATGATGCGGTTTATTACTAGCAAAAATTAGTTGGGCATCATCAATCAAGAAGATGGCGTAATTTTGGCCCGGATTTTCTTTACCTTATTCGCAATTATATTTATTTACTCTGGGTTTATTTATCGAATAGAACATGCGGTAAATGCGGAAGCATTTAGGACATTCTTCGATGCCGTTTATTTCTCGCTCGTGACCATGACAACAGTAGGATTTGGTGATATCACCCCCATATCAGAAGGGGGACGCTGGATGACATTATTTATGATTTTAACAGGAATTGCCTTGATTCCCTGGCAGGTGGGAGATTTGATTAAACAATTAGTCAAAACTGCCGATCGCGTAGAAATGCCTTGTCCCGGTTGCGGCTTGTATTTTCATGATGCTGATGCTAAATTCTGCAAACGTTGTGGCACAAAGATAGAAAAATTTTAGAATTGAGAATTGTTTATTCACGTCCATTGTCCATTTCAAGTTTGACTGGGTTGCCAACTTATATTATATGTTATAACATGATGATAGCGCAGGCCTAGCCGTGTGTTCGCAGGCATATCCTAGTAAGAGGCTCTGCAGAACAATCAACGACGAACAAGCAACGATGAACATAGTAGATTTACAGCTAGATTATAGTATATTCAGAGAACCAGAAACCATTAAATATCGGCTGATAGACCTGTTCTCAGGGGCAGGGGGGATGACCATAGGATTTACAGATGCGCGATTTGGCGGCGGATTTAAGAGTATCCTGGCTATAGACAATAATCGGTCTGCTATAGCAACTTATAAGGCTAATCTTGATAGCAAAAACGCGGTCTTGGCCGATCTAGAAGAATGGCTAGCTGAAAAACCAGAAATTCCTAAAGCAGATGTGATTGTTGGCGGGATCCCATGTCAGGGTTTCAGCAGACTGAACAGAAAGCGAGAAGGCGATCGCCGTCGGACCCTCTGGCAACCATTCATGCAGGTGGTAAAAGCTTCCCAGGCATTGGTGTTTGTTATAGAAAATGTGCCAGATATTTTACGATCGGATGAGTTTAAGCAAATCACTGATTGTGCAGCTTCCTTGGGGTTTAATATCGTTGCTGATGTGCTCAATTCCGCCAATTATGGCGTACCGCAAACTCGCAAACGGGCAGTGATTATCGGTTGGCAGTCAAATATCCGATCTCCTAAATTCCCGCCGAAACCTACCCATGGGAATAATTGGCTGACTTTACGGGACGCAATTGGTGATTTACCGGAACCAGAAGGAACAAATATCCGCCCAGTTGACCCACCTCTAGATTTACATTTTGGACGCAATCCCACGGATAAAAGTATAGCACGTTACCAAGCTGTGCCGCCAGGAGGCAACCGTTTTGACCTGCTCAAAAATGCCCCGGAGTTGAGTCCACCTTGCTGGGTGAACCCAACTTATCAGGGTACAGATCTCTTCGGTCGCTTATGGTGGGATAGACCTTCAGTAACTATTAGAACTGAATTCTTTAAGCCAGAAAAAGGACGCTATCTCCATCCGGAAAAACATCGGCCTATTACTCACCGGGAGGCGGCAAGATTGATGGGGTTCCCAGATGACTTTCGGTTTATGGGCAGCAAGACCGCGATCGCCCGACAGCTTGGTAACGCCGTCCCCCCTCCCCTCGCAGGCGTGATCGCTAAAACTATCCGCAGCATGTTAGATTGTACGGGAAATAGGCGATCGCTAATTGCTAATTGCCACGAACCATCTCAATTTAAGGAATTCACTCCAAAAGTATGCCGAAGCGACTATCTTTGTGGGACCGGAAATTTTGCTGCTGGATATCTGTAGATAAGCGCAAATGGGGGGTAATGGCATAGCCAAAAGACAAGGTAGCGATCCCCACCTCGGCATCGCTACCGAGAGAGACAAAACTCTGAGTTAAAGCAATATCCGCACCGCCACCCCGAGAGGGAACTAACAATAAACGCAAACCGATATTAATGCCATCCCTGGCATCAGCATCAGTTTCCAGATGGCGATATCCTACCACCGGTGCGATATTGATGTAACTCCCTAAAGGACGCAGGTAGTAACGTAAGTCCGCACCGTAAGAAGTGCGATCGCTCGTACCATAATAATCTGCACTGATAGTTAACCCGCTGCGTCCGATAAACAGATCCTCAATACCAAAATTAAATCCAGCAGCATCATCAGAGTCAGGAAACAGAGAATAACCCAGGCGCAGGCGAGTGGGAAAACTGGGGTCATGTTTAATGTCCGACCAGACAGAAGGTACCTGATGCTGCCAACGCTGTAAAACAGGACTGGACTCGATTATTTCTGGACTTAAGTCTAAGTCGGACGGTGTCTGGGGTTGACACCAAGCTGGGGCTGCTGCCAGAAGTATACTCAGACTCGTTACCAACTTCAGTAGCCCGCGCAGGCGGGCTTTGTTCCTGTAGCCTCACCCTTTAGGGTGTGGGTGTGTGGGTGTGTGGGTGTGGTTGAATGATGGTTCCGACGGAGGATAAATTAGCGCACCGTACCTTCGAGATGAGTAACATTAATCGGCTTCATCAAATACAGGCGCAGGAACTGCCAGCCATTAGAGATATAATGAGGTAGCTTCTGAATCGATTGCAGGAACTTGGGAGTCTTGGATTTCACAATTTCCGTCAGTTTTTCATTAGTCTTGACGCAAACTTCCAGGCGGCGATAGAATTCGGGATTCTGCACATCCAGGATGATGGGGAACACCCGCCCCGCCGTCTCATTAGTCTTGTCAATCACGAGCTTATCATATTCTCGCGCATTCAGCCCGATCGAGGCATAGAAGTCAGCCCGCTGCACATCATTAAGATACATGGTCACGAACACCGAGAGGAGGAAGAACCGACACCAAAGCCGCGCCTTCAAATCATTAAGAATCTGGGGTTGGGCCCGCATCACCGCATCAAAGAAGTCTCCGTGGCGGTTTTCATCCTGACACCAATTTTCAAAGAATCGGAAAATCGGATAAATTCGGTTTTCCGGATGGGCTTCCAGGTGGCGATAAATCGTGATATACCGCCAATAGCCAATCTTCTCGGACAGGTAAGTGGCGTAGAAAATAAACTTGGGCTTAAAGAAAGTATACTTATGATTCTTCGTCAGGAATCCCAAATCCAGCGCCAGATTGAAATCTGACATCGCCTTATTCAGGAAACCCGCGTGACGGGCCTCATCCCGGGACATCAGATTAAAGCATTCCGCCAGCACCGGATTTTTCTTTTTGATCCGGCGTCCCAGTTCCTTATAGAGTAGGAAACCAGAGAACTCCGCCGTGCAGGAACGCTCCAGAAACTCCACGAATAACCGGCGAGTCTCCCCGTCCAGATGGTCCCAAGATTGTTCGAACTCCGCATCCCGAACGAAGTGATGGCGATTGTAATCAGCCCGGAACTCCTCTAATATAGCTCTGAGTTCCGCCTCGTTCACCGAGATATCCATTTTTTCCATCTCGTCGAAGTCTGTGGTGTAGAACCGAGGCGTCAGGATCGTTTCCTTAGCTGGGGCTTTGATCCCAGGTCGGATTTCTTCAAATACTGGTTTTTCAGCTGCTTGTACCATAAGTTTGTCTACTCCTATTGTTATCGCTGTGTCCCCTATGCATGTGCGAGTACGATGTCTGGTTTGCTGCCTGGTCTCCCGGGTAGTGCTTTTAGGAGTCGGGAGATACCTCGCCTCCGGGGACACATCTGCCGCTGCGGAAGCCACATACTCGAGTCTACCAAGGTTTTCCAGCAGTGCAAGCCCCTATTTGCGTTAATATTTGCAACGCCACATTAAGTTTTGTAACAAAATGTTCTTCTGTGTATTAATTACAAAGGCTTTGGGCGCTAAAGCGCAACAACCAACTCTCAGACTCTGGGTCTTCCTCAACTCCAACCTCTTCGGGCTGAGTTTCTTGCTCTTCGTCAGCTTCCTCTTCCTCTTCTTGCTCCTTTTGTTCCTGTAACAGCTGTTTCACCCGTGCTTGGATCTGGGCATGTCGTTCCACCCCTTCATAAGCATAGCGGTTGTAGCCGTTGCGAATAATCACAGCCTCCAGATTTTCCACCCTTGCTGAGGTGTCGGGGTGAGTAGAAAGCCAAGGGGGAGGAGATGGTCGATCTTCATTGTCCAGGGCTACCATCAGGTTTCGCATCCCATCAGCGGCATAGTCCGAAGAAGCCAGGATGCGAGTCCCCACTATATCTGCTTGTCGTTCCATATCCCGACTGTAGCTGAATACTAACAGACGAGAGGCGATGCCGGAGGCATAGGGGATATACTGAACTACATTAGAGGTGAGGCTGCCCTTGGTGACTAATTGAAATCCGTGGGAGAGGACGACATGGGAAAGTTCGTGAGCTAGCAAACCTGCTAATTCCGCTTCTGACTTGGTTTTGACGATCGCACCAGCATTGACAAAGATTTTCCCGCCCGGTAGAGCAAAGGCATTGAGATTTTCATCCAGGACGACGTAAAATTCATATTCAAAGTCATCCCGCCCGATCAGTTGAGCCAGTTTCTCTCCCATCTCGCCCACATACTCCAACACTTCTTCATCTTCTACCATCGGCAGCCGTTTCAGAAGTCGCTTGGCCAGCTTTTCTCCTACACCTGATTCCCCTCGGAGCAATAGCAGGGTAGTTTCTAAAGCGGAGAGGGGACCAAAAATGTTGCCCGTGAGGGCGTAACCCAGGGTTCCTACCACCGCGTTGCCGATCGCATTTCCCCGCACCCTTCTTCTCAGATGCAACTTAAACCGTTCCAGATGATCGTCTGCCAGCTGGGTAAACTCGGCGGCTAAGGGATGTTCCGGGTTCAGCAGGGCAAATTCTCGTGCCGTCAGGGAAGCATCTAACCAGTTTTCCGATGCTGCCTGGGCAGCAATTGTAGCTCTGAGTAAATCAACTCGATTTGGATAGCGTTGAAGCGCCCGTTCCAGCACCTGTAATGCTTCATCAGAACGATTATCATCTGCGAGTGCCGCCGCTAGATGCAGATGGCCGGGGATAAATTGGGGATATTGCTCGACTAGGAGCCTGAGGGGCACGAAGATCCTTGTTTCCAGTCCCCGTGCTAACCCCGCCTGATACTCGCGCCAGTAAACTTTCCCAGCTGGTGAGAGTTCTGCCGGGTCTTTGATTAGTTTTGGCGGCGACTGTATATTTGCTTGCTCAGTCTCTCGATCGAAGGGGGGTTTTGCTTGCCGATATAGCTGTTCTGCTGCCTCAAGAGAGCCCTCCTGATACAGCTTGTCGGCTTCAGCTAAGGTCTGATAGCGCTGAATTTCTTCCGGACTGGGGGTTGCTTCCCCGAGTTCGGAGTCAGCTTCGGACTCTTCAGCTGGGGAAGGGGTCGGACTCTCTATACTGGGTTCTGGTTGAGCCAGTACCGTAGAGATGGGCAGCAATGTCAAAGCCCCGATGGAGGCCGAAAGCAGTAAATTCCGTAATTGTCCCATAGGTCAGATACTTGTGGGAAATAGGCATCACCTGCACCTCAAGGATAACTATTTGAGGGCGGTTGCGCCCAATGATTGCTCTTGACAGATAGGATAAAAATTTATTAGATTATATTATATTATATTATAATATAATCTATCAACTAAGGCAATGAATCAAGTTAGTACTAGCTATCTACTTTGGCTCGGTTGCTTGTTCGGGGTTACTGGGCTGCATCACATTTATAACAAAAAGTTTGCCACAGGTATCTTGTGGCTCTGTACTGGCGGCTTATTGGGCATCGGGCAGTTTATAGATTTGTTCTTGATTTCTGCTATGGTCGAAGAGCACAATATGAGAGCCGAGTTTAGAGCCAAACATATCTTGTCCCCAACTGGCGTACCGATCGAGCAGAAGGCTGTGGCCCAGCAGGTAGTGACTAAAGCTCCCCCAGCAATGCCCACCCGGGAGCAGCTGATGGTGAAACTTCTCAAGGCTGCTGAGGCCCGGGGGGGGAAATTATCTGTCACCCAGGGGGTGATGGAAACTGGGGTGGGCTTTAGTGAAGTGGAATCCGTTTTGCTAGAAATGGTCCAAGCTGGTTATGTTAGCATGGGCAATCACCTGGATACGGGTATTGTCATTTACGAATTCCACGAGTTGCAAGGTTAATTTAAGGCCAGCCATTTTTGACCGTTGAGCCGCTGTAGCACCCCAAACACCAGCAAGTCTAGGGTAATCTTCCGCTCGTCAATTAAGAATGGTTCTAGGGTAGCTGGCTTGCTGCCCCCCATAGCGTAGGAAAAGGCTCGCTCTGCTTTAATGTCTTCTTTGAGGAAGTAGACGTTAAACTGGCGATCGACCCAGTTGCCAATCACTTGCCAACACTCGGGCTCTTTCTCCAGACCTCGAATGGGAATTTTTTGCTTGACAAACTTGAGATCTAATTTAGAAATTCCTTGACCTGCCAGTTTTGTCTCTAAGGCGGGCAGGTAATGCTGCCCGATAAACTCAGCAAAGGGCTTGTCTTCCAGTGCGGGTGGCTTGGGTTTTTTGCCAGCAGGCTTTGACGCGGGCTTTTGCTCTGTTTCTTCTGCCATTGTAATGGTGAATCCTTGTCTAATCTGGGCTTGTACTCGTGCAATTGAAATGCAATTGAAAGTTTACAGATCTGGCTACATCTTAACTCCAGACCCAGAGGCTAGCTGTTCTATCTGAGTAACCACCCGGTCTAATTCTTCTACCAGAGGGATTGATGCTGCTGCGCGCAATGCTTCTACCAGGCTCCGGTAATACCAGAGGGTTCCGGCCTTGCGGCCAGCGAAAAGCTGCCAGAGCTCCTCTCCCAACACCCGATAATCTTTGAGTACCGACCTAGCATTATACAGTTTATCGGCTGCTGTCACCAGTCGCACCGAGGCTGAGGCGGTGGGAATGCTAGCAATATAGGCTTCTTTGCGCTGTCGCCAGGGGGGTTTAGGGATGCTGTCAGCATCCGTGCATCCATCCACAATGGCCGTGACGGCATCTCCAAACTGGCGGCGAATTTCTTCTCTAATCGGGGCACCCCCTTGGTCTTCGATGGCATCGTGGAGTAAGGCGGCGATCGCCTCTGTTTCATTGGCTCCATATTCTAGGGCAATACTGGCGGTGCCTAACAAATGCGCAATATAGGGAACGCCCGAACCCTTACGCTTCTGGGTAGCGTGCAGTTGAGCGGCAAAGGTGAGGGCTTCGATAAACTTTTCTGAGAGCATGTTCGGACTCTGGTGATTGGTGATTTATGACGGGTGTGGTCAAAACCCGTTGGTAGCCCGAACCCTAAAGGGCCCGGCTACATGAACAAAGTGCTCCTCTCCGCATGCTCTCCTCTCCGCATGCTCTCCTCTCCGCATGCTCTCCTCTCCGCATGCTCTCCTCTCCTGCCGAACCTTTGTTTTTTCGCGGTCCCTATACGAACTTCTGGTCTGGCTCCGGGATGCGCTGCCGCTCTCGCTCCTGCCGAACCTTTGTTTTTTCGCGGTCCCTATACGAACTTCTGGTCTGGCTATGCGCTGCGCGTCCCGTGAGGGCGCCTGCGCGGGCTATTTTACATGCATCGGGCAGCGGAGGGTTCGTTACCCGGGGAGCTGGCACCCAGCTATCAACTACTTTTGACCACACCCATTTATGACTGGTGTGAGTGGGCTAGGAGACCGGGAAATGGTACTCAGAGATTTGAGAGACTCGTTTCCTTGCCGACGGGGAACGAGGAAACCACTCACTGCCTCTTGCCTCTGGTCTCTTGCTTGCCACTGAATGCTAACGCGCAATACTACGGATGCAATTGCGCAGCACCAGGAGAGGACGCTCAACTTTCGGCTACAGAGGACTTCTGATTTCCCGTCTCATTTTGTACATTCCGTTTCGGCCTTCCGGGCTTGCCCTTGTGTTCCTGGTTGATTGACTTTTTGCTTGCTTCTGCTAATTGTTCTGGCGTACATCGGAATAAATTCAATGCTTCTAAGTATTTATGCGGTGTCATAGTCGGTTCGGTCCGGCCCCTTTCCCAATTGCGCACGCTAGTTTCACTTACTCCCAGCTTATATGCTACTTCAGTACGAGAAAGATCGGCACACTCTCTGAGCTCTTGCATATCCATACCTGCAATACTCCCTTTCAAATCTCTATATTCTATTTTATCAAGAACTTGATGCATAGGACATAGCGATCGGAAATTTGCTTAGTTGTCACCGGTGACAAGTTGAGGCCCTAGGGGGCGATCGGCTGTCTTGGGGGCTTGACTGGCGGCCATTTGGGATTGTATAGTCAAGGTCAAGGATGAAGAACGTCAGGAGGGAAAGATTATTCCTACAGCAGCCCAGGCATTGAAATGCTTTATTATATGCTATGATTTGACAAAGATGTACGTGCAGATTTATCTCGTGCGGATTGACGAACGCATGGACAACATTGTCATCTTAGCAGGGGAAGAAATAGAACTAGAGATCGACCGTAATGGCGAGTTAGTGGATAAGTATGAAACCTAATTTCCAAACGATGACCAAAAAGGAACTACGGGCCTACGTACTTGCTCATCGAGATGATGACGAAGCTTTCTATGCTTATGTAGACAATATCCATGAAGCGAATGCAGTTATCTATGATGCAGTTTTTGAGTGGTTCCAGAAAAGTAACCCCCATGAATCTGTTACTAAGATTCCGTCAAAATCATCTTGGTTTATCCTGAAAGATGCCCAGGGCAATAAAATGGGCGTTAACGTGCAAATCATGCAGTTTTAATTACCGAAGTATCAGCCATTCATTGAGATTATAATTGATGAGTTGATTAATAAGTGGGACAGGAGAAAATTAAATAGTTATATGATGGTGTTTTTGGGAGAAAATGAAACAGAAGCTATTCGCTTAGAGAGAGACTTGACTGAGGTAAATTTTGACAGTCGGACCCAATCTTACCATATGGTGGGGTATATTACTCCCGAGGGTAAGTTCCAGAGGGCGTCGCAGGGCGATCGGGTGAGTTAGTGGATAAGTATAAAACCTAATTTCCAAAGGATGACCAAAAAGGAACTACGCACTTGCTTGCTCATCAAGACGAAGCTTTCTATGCTTATGTAGACAAGATGCATGAAGCGAAGGCAGTTGTCTATAATTCTTCAATTCTTTAATCTCTAATCTAAAATCTCTTGGACCGACGTTCTAGAGCGTAGGTCCTAAAGGCGACTTGACAAATTCAAAGAGCTGTGCATCAAAAGAAAATCGACGCTGTCTCCGGACTCACTGGTAGGTGTTGCCGGACCCCTCTAAGAGCTCCCTGCTCAGAGCTCCCTGCTCTTCTACTGGACCGACGTTCTAGAGAGTGGCAATTCCAATTGGAGGCAGCTAATACGTTTTCTCGCAATCTCGCAGTATTCTTGACTAATCTCAATACCTATAAAATTTCTGTCAAGTTGTCGTGCCACCTTACATGTCGTGCCACTCCCGCACATCGGATCGAGAATTAGATTGCCTTTGTTTGACCAAGAATAGATATGATCTCTAGCCAATTCACAAAGAAATGGCGCAGGGTGACCTTTAGCTTCTTGGTCTTCGAGTTTCTTCCCAACTACATACTCCCAGATATTTCCCTTGATTTTCTGGTCTTTGACCGGCTTCGCCATTTTGGCTCTTTTTTGCTCGTGCTTTGAATAATTCTTGTATGTCGTACCATTCAGTTCGAGTCCAGCATGTAAGCAGTCCACCATTAACGGATTATGCGTTGCCACTTGTCCCTTACTGAAAACGAACATGTATTCAAATTCATTGTTATATCTACGTCTGTAGATTTGCGGTATGGGATTCTTCTTTTTGAATATCATAGTATCATGGAGTTTGAAACCAATTTCCTTGAAAAATAATGCCTGCTTGAAGCTTGTTCCCGTTTCGCTACCATCGATAGTGGCATCTCCAACAACCCAAACAACCACGCCGCCATTCTTAACTACGCGGTATATTTCCCTCGCTATGTCCTCAAAAGGAAATACATATCCTTTGTAGTTTCTCAGATTGTCGTAAGGCGGGGATGTAAGAACCATATCTATGGCTCCCTTCTCGAATTTTTTCATAACTTCCAGGCAATCTCCTCGTAAGATTTTGTTGATAAATTCCGCAACAGCCATAACTACCTCATTTCAAGAATTTCGTTGTACGTGACCGAATTTATAACTTATGTTCGCTTGTCAATTCTATGAAATTTGACAAGTTCTTGTAAAGCTTCTTCATAGCTCATTCGCATTATCTTTTCTCTTTCTTGCGCGAGAAATGTGAGAGCTTCTTCTTTTGCTACTACAATAGACTCTACTGCCGCTTGCTTTTCCTCTTTCCATAGACATTCTATTTGATTGGATAATTCAAGCATTTTCCTATTTACTACTAGCCAATAATAAGAAGCATCTTTTGAAGGATTTAATGTCGAAATTGTTTTGAATATCTCGTGAATAATATCTTCAGTCTTTAGCTTACCCTCAAGCAGAGAAAAACGAACCACCACAGCAAGATGTGAGTAGGTAAATACGCACACATTTCGAGTGCTAGCCTGTTCGTATATTTGGCTGGATTTGCTGGGCAATTGGTGAATTGGAGCGACTAACATCGCATAGGGTTTACCTCGCTTCCAGCGATCCATCGTTTGAACTTTGAAATCCTTTTGATTTTTAGCCGTTCTGCTAAGTCTAAAAGACTTTGTATCTGCTACAAAACTGTAGTATTTTGCAAACACTTCCACATCCGCAGCATCTCCTCTTTCTTTCAAAACGATACTCTTTAGACCTACAGCTTTGAATGCCTCATCCAGCAGGCAGTCTGTATATTTTGCATATAATTTTTCTTCACTCGAATCATAATCATAAGACTCTGGAATATTTCCACAAAGACGCAAATGGTCGATCAGGGCTGACGCTCCCGATTTTTTTACTTCATCACTAAGTTTTTTGGCTAGCCGATCGGATCGGAATCTTCGCCGAAGTTTCCACTCAGCTTGTTAATTTCTTCAACCCAGTAGGTTCGTCTGGCGATCGCCGCTTTAGTTATGAGTTTTTTCATGAATATCCTTTATAGGTAAGTCTGAGAGCAGCTACTTAAATATTGGCCCGTATTTGCGGTACAAACGCATAACATATCCATAGTACTACATCTTTTATTTATTGTCAAGAGCTACTCGACAAAAGTAGATGCGGGTCAATAACAGAGTATTATCTCATCCTACCGCATTTTGTCCATCCTGTCAAGTGTTAGTCAAAAAGATTTTGATGATTTTCCGCTTTCTGTAGTTTTCGATACAACGTCCTTTATGGTCCTAGAGGATCGCAGTTTTCCTCTTTCTACCTCTAGTCCCGAGGGTGCATCTCATGTTCGATCTCCTACTCGTCAGCGTTTTCACGTTCTTCATCGTCTTCATTCACAGTGACATTCAGCTTTAATCCCATTGCGGCCAACCAATCTGCTAAGCTGAAAATTGCGGAACTTCCAGGCTTTGAGAGCAAATCCTCTAGTTTTTCCAAGTGCCGTTTAGCTGATGTTGGGGACATATTGGGTTCCCCCAGGGCCTCGAAGACATCTCTAAGTGCTAGTTTTAGCAGTCCCAGTTCCAAGTCACCCTCTTCTGCTTCTAAGATCGTCGTCAAATAGACCGCTGCGTACTTGGGGTCTTTGAGAGTTGATATTTTATAAGGATGGTAGCTTACACTAGGCATTGTCTTGACTCCTGTAATCTATCCAAAATTATATAGCCCTACGAATATCTTGGTTTTGAGTGCTTTTATCCCCGCCACATAGCATAATAACGATCGTTGTACCCATTTGTCCAAAGTATATCCGATAGCCCGGACCATAATCGATTCTCAATTCGCAGACTCCTTCTCCTGCGGATCTGTAGTCTCCCAAGTTACCACTATTAACTCTGTCAAGCCGCTGTTTTATCTTGGCTTTGGCTTTTAGATCCCGGAGAGAATCAAACCACTCTGAAAAAGGTGTTCTCCCATCTTGTGTACTGTAAAGCCGAATCTCCCTCGGTTGTGCTTGCACGATCTTATCCTAGCTGCCCAGCATTCCAATGATACACCCTGTTAACAAAATCTTAATTCCATTATAGACTGAATTTTGATTAACCTGCCAGTAAGCATCCCAGGGCCGCCAACCAACTGATTTCAACCACCGGTTACTGGTAGGCCTGTACGTACTCACCCACCCCTGGTACGCTATAATTGTTAAGAAATGTTTCACAATCCCAGTCTCCTGACAGACTGAGTCGCGTACCTATGTCTCTTCCTATCCGTAACGTAGCCATTATTGCCCACGTCGATCATGGCAAAACTACTCTCGTTGACGCCCTCCTGAAACAGTCTGGTATCTTCCGGGAAGGCGAAGATGTGCCTGACTGCGTCATGGACTCCAATGACTTGGAACGGGAGCGGGGTATCACTATACTCTCAAAAAATACCGCTGTCAAGTACAAGGATACCTTAATTAACATTGTCGATACTCCCGGTCACGCTGACTTTGGCGGTGAGGTGGAACGGGTCCTGGGTATGGTGGATGGCTGTATCCTCATTGTTGATGCTAATGAAGGCCCGATGCCTCAGACCCGCTTTGTGCTCAAAAAGGCCCTGGAAAAGGGTTTGCGCCCTATTGTAGTTGTCAATAAGATCGATCGCCTCCAAGTGGACCCCCACGGCGCGGTGAATAAAGTGCTGGATCTGTTCCTAGAATTGGGTGCAGATGACGACCAATGCGAGTTTCCCTATCTGTTTGCTTCGGGTTTACAAGGTTATGCTAAAGATGATTTAGATGCTGAAGGGGTGGATATGCAACCCCTGTTTGAGGCTATTCTCCATCACGTTTCGCCTCCGGTAGGTGACCCGGATAAACCCCTACAGTTGCAAGTGACGACTCTGGATTATTCTGAATATCTGGGTCGGATTGTGATTGGCAGAATCCACAATGGTACGATTAAAGCAGGTCAACAAGCCGCGATCGTCACGGAAACTGGGGCTATTGTCAAGGCAAAGGTCTCCAAGTTGATGGGGTTTAAAGGTCTCAAGCGCATCGACCTGGACTCAGCTTCCGCAGGGAATATTGTGGCGGTGGCGGGGTTCGCTGATGCTAATATTGGCGAGACCATTACTTGTCCGAATGAACCCCAAGCTTTACCTTTGATTAAGGTGGACGAACCGACTTTGCAGATGACTTTCTTGGTGAATGATTCGCCTTTCGCGGGGAAAGAGGGAGATCACGTGACTTCCCGGCAATTGCGCGATCGCCTGTGGCGGGAACTGGAAACAAATGTGGCCCTGCGGGTAGAAGAAACGGACTCCCCAGATAAGTTTGCGGTCTCGGGACGGGGGGAGTTGCATCTGGGAATTTTAATCGAAACCATGCGGCGGGAAGGCTATGAATTCCAGGTTTCTCAACCCCAAGTTATCTATCGGGAAGTGAAGGGCAAACCCTGCGAACCCTTTGAATGCTTAATCCTGGACGTTCCCGAAACAGCAGCAGGCGGTTGCATCGAAAGACTGGGACAGCGTAAGGGGGAAATGCAGGATATGCAAATGACTGGTAACGGACGCACCCAGTTAGAATTTATCATCCCGGCCCGGGGTTTAATCGGTTTTCGGGGTGAATTCATGCGCCTGACGCGGGGCGAGGGAATCATGAATCACAGCTTTTTCGACTATCGTCCCTTGACTGGGGAAGTAGACACCCGCCGTAATGGGGTGCTGGTTGCTTTTGAAGAAGGATCTGCGACTTTCTACGCCCTGAAAAATGCGGAAGACCGAGGGGTATTCTTCATTACCCCTGGGACGAAGGTGTATAAAGGCATGATTATCGGGGAACACAACCGCCCCCAAGATTTGGATTTGAATATCTGTAAGACTAAGCAGCTGACTAACATGCGTTCTTCTACGGGGGATGAGTTGGTACAACTGCAATCACCTTTGGAAATGAGTTTAGAACGCGCTTTGGAGTATATCGGACCGGATGAGTTGGTGGAGGTAACCCCCAAGTCTATTCGTCTGCGGAAGCTGAAAGCTAAGAAGTTGGCAAAGCGTTAGAATCAGCGGCAGGTTGAAGCGGCAGGTTGTAGCGGCAGGTTGTAGCGGCAGGTTGTAGCGGCAGGTTGAAGCGGCAGGTTGAAGCGGCAGGTTGTAGCGGCAGTTAACATGATTGGTAGAGTGGGAATGGCCTACCAATTACCCAATAGGTTGGGAATCGCCCCCACCAATCACCAGTCGGCAGGTTAAAACCTGCCGCTACACAAACCAAGCCCGCGCAGGCGGGCTATAAAGAAATTAATGTAACTCATGACATCAGAAGGAAATGTCGCAGACACGGGAATCTTAAATGAGGCTCGCGAATCAATCTCAAAGGCAACTCAGAAAGCTAAAGGATGCCGACGCCGCCGCAAACAGTAATAGAATTGAAGTGGAGTGGATAAAAATAATGGAACGGGCAAATATTAACGCATTGCTAGATAAGCGTGATTCAGATGATCCGACGCTGCAAGTGGCATCCCTGATGGATATGGTTGATACTAAAGCTTATGCAGCGGCACCGAAAATACTGAGATTGCTGAAGTCCCCCGCAGCGGATATTCGCTCCTCAGCAGCATACGCATTGGGTTATCTGGGAAGGCAAGATTTGAAATCTGTTGGTGCTGCGCTCATGGACTCTCTGGATGACCCAGAAGAAATTGTGAGGTCGGAAGTTGTGGAGGCCCTGGGGGAACTGAGTTATATTCAAGCAGTCGCTTCTATCGAGTATTTGCTCAGAAATGATGCTTCTCCCCTGGTGCGGGCATCGGCGGCAGAAGCTCTTGGGGCCTTGGGAGTTTCTGAGGCTTTATCAACCCTTGAACTGGCATTGCTTGATGTTGATGAGGATGACTCGGTTAGAGCATTTGCTGCTAACTCTATTGGGCTTTTGGCTACAGAACAACTATTACCAAAAATTGCTGAATATGCTCGATCTGAACATTCCCTCTCTGTTAAAGCTGAATTACTCGCAGCTATGTATTGTCAGGGGGAGATCGGGGCTATTAACCAGCTATTGAGTTTGCTAGATAATGCTGATGAATCTCTGGCAATTAATATCCTGAATATTTTAACTGACTTGACGGAACGTCAGATGCGATAGAGCCTTGCTGAGGACGGACCTGACATTCATAATACATTGGAGCGATGTGCCCGTCGCTTCCCCATCCTGGGGACTCACGCTGAAGAGATTGTTGCTACAATGGACAGGCGATGGCTGCGCGAAAAATCGGGCTTTTGACTGCGTAAGTTGGGTTGACGAGAGGAAACCCAACATGATAAGGTTAACAGCAGCTATAGGTTGGGTTTCGTGCCTCAACCCAACCGAGGATAATTTGGTAAAAATGTCAAAAATTGTGTTACGATGATTTTAGGTAAGAGAAGGAGTTAGTGAAAATGGGAGAGCGAGTAATAGCAGATTTGACAGTAGAGGAACTCAAAGCTTTGATTGCTGAGGTGGTAGATGAGCGAATGCGGTACTGGCGAGAACCCGAACCACTGGTGGATAAAGTGGCTTTGAAGAAGACGTTTGAGTCGATCGACAGCCATATGTGGACTCCACCACCAGGAGCAGTTGTAGAAATGCTGCGTGCAGATCGAGATCGATAATAGCAAGAAATAAAGTTGATGCCAATTTGGTGCGCCCAAAATTGTGTTACGATGATTTTAGGTAAGAGAAGGAGTTAGTGAAAATGGGAAAGCGAGTAATAGCAGATTTGACAGTAGAGGAACTCAAAGCTTTGATTGCTGAGGTGGTAGATGAGCGGTTACAGCTCTGGCAAAAACCACAAAGTCCAAAAGAATCGCGATCGGCCAAGGATATTTTGTCAAAGATGGATAAAATCAGGATGAAGTCAAAACCAAGAGAACCAACCCTCAGCCAAATAATTATTGAGGAGCGAAATAAATGGCGGGAAGTTATGTAGTTGATACCATCACTATCTGTACGCGGATACCTACACGCCACAGGTAAAGGTTTTGGTAGATAGGATGTACTAAGGCGATCGGTTGTATATTCCCGAATTTTGCCTGATAGAGTGCGTAAATGTTTTGTGGAAAAAAGTCCGCTTTCAAGGACTGCTACAGACAAATGCAGAGCAATTAATTGATGACTTGTTGGTTCTGCCTTTCCAGATTGTACCAGTAAATCAACTACTATTGCAGGCTTTGCAAATTGGTTTGACTCGTAAATTGGCAGTGTACGATTCACTTTATATTGCTTTGGCCTTGGATCTGGATTGCCCATTAATTACGGTAGACGATATCCAAGCAGATGCGGCGGCCCAAAACAGTGTTACCCTCAAACTGATTACTGATTTCTCGCCAGAAGCATGAGGGCCAAAATGGGATCTTGGGAGGCAGATACTCTAGCATATCGTTCCCAGTATCTTGCTGGGAACGAGGGTAATAACCGGCAGGTGTCAACTTGTGTTATTATTAATGATAGGGCAGTTGACGATTTCAGTCAGGCGCAGTATGATGGTAGGGGTGAAGAGTTGACAATTTCAGTCAGGCGCAGTATGATGACTAGAAGCGAGGAGGTTCCAATTCATGGCTACAAGTACAGAGGTATTGAAGCGCATATTTAACGCTTTTGACCCTTTTAGACCCCTACCTGCCGGCGATCAGGGTTATGTTGACTGTCGGGAAGTCCGGGGAGATGGAGACATTCTGTTTCAGTTAAGTAGAGAGATTGTCTACTCAGACCCGATGACCTGTCAACTGTATACCGGTCATCGGGGGGCGGGAAAATCAACAGAACTGTTAAAGCTGAAGAAATATTTAGAAGACGAGAAGTTCTATGTTGTTTACTTTGCTGCTGACGACGAAAATGATATCGATCCAGAAGATACCCAATATACGGAGCTGCTTTTAGCTTGTACTCGGCATTTGCTCAAATCACTCAAGGATAAGGCTAACCCGAATCCATTGCTGAATTGGCTGAAGAAACGCTGGGAATCGATCAAAGACCTGCTGTTGACTGAAATAGATTTCGATAATTTGACAATTGAGGCTCAGATATCTCTGTTTGGCAAAATTACTGCTACCTTGAGAACGGCTCCCAATGCCCGTCAGCGAATTCGGGAACAGGTGGAAAGCAATACGGTTTCTTTGATAGAAGCTTTGAATGACTTTATCGATGAGGCGAAAGGTAAACTCCCTGACGGCTGTTCTCAATTGGTGGTCATTGCTGATAATCTTGATCGCATCGTCCCCATAATAGACTTGGAGAGCAAGCGCCTCAACCACGACCAAATTTTTATAGACCGCAGCGAACAACTCAAGAAGTTAAATTGCCACTTGATCTACACGGTGCCTATTTCTCTGGTATATTCCGAACGGGCGACAATTTTAGAAGATAGATACGGTGCGGTTCAGGCTTTGCCCATGATTATAGTTCGCAACCGCGAGAACGGTCAACCTTACCAACCGGGAATTGATAAACTCAAAGAGTTGATTGATAAACGACTTCAAACCCTTGATTTAGGCTTGTCCTTGACCCAAGTGTTTGGTGACGATCGGGTGCTGAACGATTTATGTACGATCAGCGGCGGAATTTGATGCTCTTGATGAAGACGGCGGTGCGTGAAACAACTGATTTGCCAATTTCCCAGAGGGCTGTCCAGCGCTAGATCGCTGACTTCCGGAATACTTATCGTAAGGCTATCGAAGAACATGAATGGTCAATCTTAGCGAAGGTGCATCTGACGAAGGACAAGCTGAATAATGTGGAAAATAATAAATTGTTGTTCAATCGCTGCATTTTGGAGTATCATGACGTAGAAGGTGGAAATATTCGACCTTGGCATGACGTTCATCCTCTGATTTTGGAGATCGAAAAATTTCAAGAGGCCCTGTCCCGGGAGTCGAGCAATGAGACAAGATAGATTTAAGGAAAATTATTTTCTGGTTTCAGAAGAGAAATATCAATCCCTGCTGCGATCGGTAGATTGGATAGAAGGGTTTGGGCTGTTATTTGTGGAATGATCGCCCGCTCAAGGAAATCAAATAATTGAGAGAATACGGGAAGATTTACCGGAAAAGAAGGTAGAGGTGTTGCATCTCCAGGAGGCGATCGACGATCTTTACGATAGAATTGCGAATTTACCCGAGTTAGACAAGATAAATGTGGTGTTTATCAAAGGTTTAGAAGTTTCCCTATACGAATATGAAGAGACGATGCTCAAGGATAGCGACGAACGCTACAAGTATCCTTGGAGTTCGGTACCTCGCATTTTAGGAAATCTGAATTTCCAGCGGCGGAAATTGCTGAATATTGGATCTACGATCCCAAAGAGAAACGAGTGCGCGTGTTTGCAAATCCTAGCAATGAAGAGGGATTTCCAGTCAGTTTGAGGAGTTCGCTTTATCGGTAAAAGAATTACTCGATCCGCCATCAGTGGACGAATTAGTTAAAGCAGAACAAGCCAAAATCAAAACCTTAGAACAACGGGCTGAAACCTTAGAACAACAGGTCGAAATCGAACTTCAACAAGCCGAAGCAGAACGCCAACGGGCCGAAACCTTAGAACAGGAGGTCGAAACCGAACGTCAACAAACTCAATCAGAACGCCAACGGGCCGAAAAGTTCGCCCAACTGTTGCTAAAAATGGGACTAGACCCCGAGGAGATCGATTAAAATACCTGCGCTCAAATCGGGTAAGAACCGGTAGGGTGGGCACCGCCCACCAGGCACCGCCCACCAGCAATCGATAAGGCGATCGCATAAATTGGAGATCGCCCCAATATGCCAGCAGAGATTGATAGATGTAAGAGCGCAATATTATGGTCATAATGTGCTAGACTGCATCCCCATTTTGCCCGCTCGCTGCAATCTGTATTACAAGAAAAATAATTCAACCTGTTTGGTTTCCAAGGCTATTATGGCCCGAGATGAACCCGTGTTAGAATAGTTGATGAACGCGATCTCCAAGGAGGCCAAAAATGACTCAAGCTGTCGTTTCAGCAACGGAGGTGGCCATCAAGGAACCTCCTGAAATTGAACATCTGTTAACCTTCCAAGAATATCTGGATTATGAAGTCCAACCGGGTGTTCTTTATGAATTAGTCAAGGGAAAACTAATACCCATGGGAGCAACTACCCACAATCATACCAATATTTACAGGTTTCTGGTTCACAAGTTCCAGCGCTACTTTGCGACAAAAAAATTGGATTTAGTCGTGACAGGTTTAGCCACTGGTGTCCGAACGGAAGAAAAAACATCACGAATTCCCGATGTGGTAGTCTATAGCAAAGCTGTTTGGAATAAAGTTCGTCATCGCCCAGGGGCTGGAGTTTTGGATTTTGACGAAAAGCCGATGCTGGTAATAGAGATTGTCAGCAGCGATCTCCGGAATGATTACGTGATTAAACGGAACGAATACGAAGTGGTGGAAATTGCTGAATATTGGATCTACGATCCCAAAGAGAAACGAGTGCGCGTGTTTGCAAATCCTAGCAATGAAGAGGGATAGATTTTCCCGCAGAGACATCAATTGTTTCCAGTCAGTTTGAGGAGTTCAGTTTATCGGTAAAAGAACTACTCGATCCACCGTCAGTGGAAGACTTAATTCTAGCAGAACAAGCTGAAATGGAAACCTGGAAACAACAGGCCGAAACCGAACGCCAACGGGCCGAAGCAGAACGCCAACGGGCCGAAACCGAACGCCAACGGGCCGAAACCGAACGTCAACAAGCCCAAGCAGAACGCCAACGGACTGAAAAGTTAGCCCAGCGCTTACTAAAAATGGGAGTCCCCCCCGACGAGATCGATAAAATTATCTCCGAAGATTAGGTAGGAACCCCTAGGGTGGGCACCGCCCACCAGCAATCGGTAGGGCGATCGCACCAGTCTCCAAAATCACTGCGAGCGATCGCCCCTTACAAAGGCGATAGTTGTACCGATGAACCGATAATGCGATCGCACCACCCCCAAATACACCAGTTCCAGATCGTCCCAATCGACTTTCGGGATAACTTGAGCCTAGACAATATGCTATAGCTCCACGAACCTGTATAATACTTACTATGAAACGCGACGATCGGATAAATCCAGAGAGCCCTTTGGATAAAAAGCTACAGCGCGAACGAGCGCTTGCAGTCAAGTAGGGAAAGGAAATATTATTTTGAACATTGAAACACGGCTACTGCGGATCCCGATCGTGGAAGATACCGCCGATCGCCAGGAAATCTTGCGTTCCCTCTATCGCGCCCATGCCTGGGTAATGGTAGATTCGAGTCACCGAGCCATATCTTTAATCCGTGCCTACAGTTTTGACCTGATTTCCCTTGATTATAATATCCAGGGAGGGGATGCTGTAGCCCGGGCGATCCTGGAAACCCCCGATCTGACGGCCCGGATTATTATTCACTCTATGAATCCCAAAGGATCCGCATTGATATCGAGTATTCTACCTGATGCGATCGCCTTTCCGGTTAATAAAATGATCGCATCCAATGCACGCTTCAAGCAACTTAGAGAAAGGATCGATCGCGAAGGAATAGCCTTTGATTGGCAGTTATAAAAGCACTGCTCACCAGCAGCAGGCTGTAACCATTGTGTTCCTATATACTGCCAGAATGCTAGTTCATTCTAACACTCATAAACATTGTTTAAGCATTATTTTATTAGTCGGTTTTAACCGACTTTAGCTATTAGCCGGGGGTTTGAACCACCGGCGGTCTAACAGCGAAGATTCTCCTATTCTCTATTACCCCGGCGCCGCACTTGGGAACTTTTGTGAATAAACCAAGCCCCTTGAGGGTTACCTGTGAGATCGCAATTTTTAATAGTGCCGCTGCTGTTACTATGTACATATACAGCATAATTATTATTTTGATTAATTCGGCATTTTATGATCGCAGGGTTACCCCCTTCTTTAATTGCCACCCCCGCCAAATAATTGTCATAAATGTAGCAATCATCTACTGTCCCCTGACCGTTCTGATAGACAAAGATGCCCGCTTCTTTGCTACCGTGAATTTGGCAGCGTCTGATCGCCGGTTTGCTAGTAGCACCCTGAATGCTAATACAGGAAAGAGAGTCGGAGGTAATGTCGCAATCTTCCAAGATTAACTCTCCTTTAGGAATGTCTACAGCGAAGTATTTCTTCCCCTTAACTCCTGCTTGACCCCGCAAAGTTAAATTCTGCACTACAGCATAGTCAGTTTGCATCAGAATGCAGTCCGATTCCCCTGTTTCTATGACGATTTCTTCCCGGGCACCGTCCCCAATGATTTCTAGGGGTTTATCGATCGTCACCCCTTCTCTATATATACCTGGACGCACCAATATCCGCGTCCCGGGTGACACGGATGCGATCGCCTGACCGATAGTTTTGTAATCGCCGCGTCCCAGCTTAGAAACGATCGCAGTGGGAATCTGTTTCTCCGGTGGAGGCGGGGGCTGCTTCTGGAAAAAACCCCCGATCAAATCAATCAATTTATTGCCAGATTTACCTGTAGACGGTGACAGGGCGTGGTACGCTTCTGCTGCTGATTGATAGCGCCGATGTCGGTCTTTTTGCAGCATCTTGGCCAGGATTCGGTCCAATTCCTTACTAATGGGTTTCCGCAAATGCTGCCGCCAATTTTGCACCCATTCATAGCCGTGATTTAATAGCAATGCATGGGGGTTAACCTGAGTCAGCAACTGAAAGCAAGTCACCCCCAAACTAAACATATCGCTAGCTGGATAGGCTTCCCCCCATTGCATTTGCTCGATCGGGGAATAGCCCAGGGTACCAATTATCGTGCCTCTCTTGGCCACAGTGGCCGCCAACTCCTTAGAGGCCCCAAAATCAATGAGCACGAACTGACCGCCCCGGGCCGCGATCGAACTGGAAGTAAATTGAGGAGTACTGCGGCGGATAATATTAGAAGGCTTCAGGTCGCGATGAATGACGGAACAGTCGTGGATCGACTCCAGGACAGGTAGAAGATCCAGTAGCAACTCAACAATTTTGCTTTCATTCCAGGTGACCGACTGTGGCAACTTATCCAAGGTTTCGCCGACAATAAACTCCTGGACTAAATACAACTGACCGTTGTCCTCAAAAAAAGCATTAAGGGTGAGAATTTGGGGATGTTGTCCCAGATATTGCAGGCGTTTTGCCTCTTGCTCGAAATGTCTCTTGGCCATCTGGAGTGATTTCGGGTCTTGCACTTTTGGTGCTAACTGCTTAATCACGCAGTGTTCGTGCAGCTTATCCGTGTCTTCTGCAAGATAGGTTCTGCCAAACCCCCCTTCATCGGAAAGTAACCTTTTAGCCCGATAGCGGCCCCGTAGCGACTGGAGGCGCGTTCCACAAGCTTGACAAAAATTGTTGCGATCGGGATTATGGGGTTTGGGGCAATTAGGATTTAAACAGCAACTCATAATCCGGCATCTCTCATGGGTTATCTTCTATAATAAGACAGAAAAGACCTGTTGTCTACAGCTCATGTACCCTTGGGTCCCCCGATGGGTGCCTTCTCTACTGGTACCGGAGCGCGATCTTGCTGGTCGGACTGTTCTATAATAAGGCTTATTCGGTGATTTTGCTATCACCTGCCCATCTCCCGATCTGGATCCAGGGCCCGCCGGGGGTTGCAAACCCCCGCGTCATAGCTTAAATCGGTTAAAACCCACTAAAAACATTATCGGCTAAAAACAGGATCTCAGATGAAGCCGATTTTTAACTAAAGAAGTAGAACCTGCTGCTATAATCAGGCTTATCCCCTGATTTTACTATTAGTTGCCCATCTCCCGATCGGGCCGAGTACCATGACAGACAAAGATATGTTGTCCACAAGGGAACCAGAAGCAGTTCAGCTTCTGGCTGCCGATATTTGCGAACTCAAGGAACTGCTGCGCAATATTTATGGTAAAATTACCCTGATTGAAACTAGGGTAAAAAATTTATTCCCCTCTGATTTTACTTTCACGAATGAAACAGATTCATTAACTGAAGACGAGGAACTAGCTGCTATGGCACGCGATCCCGAAATTCAAGCTGAAATTGCTGCAATAAACAAAGAATTTGCTGTTGCTGAAATGGATGGCTTGTCAGGACTATGATTATCCAAAGATCCCAGATATATTTTGTAAATCTCAACCCAGTGATAGGTAGAGAACAGGCAGGGGGTAGAATATCCCCAATATATTTTGTGAATTTCAAGTCCACATTGGTAATGGTATGCTAGAATAAAGACAGGCGTGATTAAGACAAAAACTATGCACTTGACTTGGTATGACAGCAACTCCTGGCTGATAGAACTAGGAGATAAACGCATACTCCTCGACCCCTGGTTAGTGGGAGACTTGGTCTTTGGCAACCTCACCTGGTTCTTCAAAGGTTCTCGACCTCAACCTCGCCCCATTCCCGAAAACATAGATTTGATTATCTTATCTCAGGGTTTGGAAGACCACGCCCATCCTCCCACTCTCAAGCAACTGGACAAGAATATTCCCGTGGTTGCTTCTCCTAATGCTGCGGAGGTAGTGAAAGAGTTGGGTTATAATCAGATTATCGCTCTCACTCACGGAGAAACATTCACCTACGATCGGACTCTGGAAATTCAAGCGGTGCCAGGTTCGCTGGTTGGGGTTAATCTGGTAGAAAATGGTTATCTACTCAAGGAAAGAGAGCGGGAGTTGACGATATATTACGAACCTCACGGTTCTCACGACCCCAAACTGAAATACGCTGCGCCAATAGATGTAGTGATAACCCCGATCGTTGACTTGGCCCTGCCCCTAGTGGGACCGATAATTAAGGGAATGTCGAATGCCCTAGAACTGGCAAAATGGGTGCAACCCCAAGTGATGATTCCTACTGCTGCTGGCGGGGATGTAGTTTTTGAGGGATTGCTAAATTCTCTGTTACGGGCTAAAGGAAGTATAGAGGAGTTTCGCGAGCAGTTGCAAGTAAATGGTCTGGAGACCAGGGCGATCGCGCCCTTACCAGGCGATCGGATGGAAATAAAATTAGATCGGGTTCGTAGTAAGGACTTTAGTCCTTCAGGTTCGTAGTAAGGACTTTAGTCCTTCAGGTTCGTAGTAAGGACTTTAGTCCTTCAGGTTCGTAGTAAGGACAGCAGCTAATACAATGGTAGGCTGGCTCTACGTGCTGAGTGGGATTATTATGGCTCTGTTGGCAATTGCGGCGATATTGCCTCCCCGATCGCTCGTCGGCATTCAGGTCAAGAGGAGTCCCATCCCCCCGGTGAGTGCGGGAGATCGCCTGACGATCTCCATCGAGATTGAAAATCAGACTCTGCAACCGAAAACTCTGCTGGAAGTTCGCGATATTCTGCCCTTTGTCCTGGGGGAACCAGCGGAACAGGCGATCGACCTAATTCCCCCCCAAGGGGTCTTCAAGTGGGTTTACTACTATCAGACCAAAAAACGGGGGATTTACCGTTGGCATCGGCTATATTTGAGAACAGCAACCCCTCTAGGGTTGTTTTGGTGTCGGCGATCGCGCCCTGCTGAAGCGAGGGCAATTGTAGATCCGAAGGTATTGCCACTAAGCAATTGCCCAATTATCGATCGCATGGGGGAAAAAGACGCCCTCAAATTTAGGAGCGATCGGCGAGGTTTCCAAAACGCCAGCGAAGGACTAACACGTGCCTTACGACCTTACCGGGTCGGGGATCCCTTTCGTTTAATCCATTGGCGTACCAGTGCTCGTCACGGGGAACTGTTAGT
Organism: Hormoscilla sp. SP12CHS1; assembly: GCA_014324065.1. Classification (GTDB taxonomy): domain Bacteria; phylum Cyanobacteriota; class Cyanobacteriia; order Cyanobacteriales; family Desertifilaceae; genus Hormoscilla. Next base: position 30,920 of record JACOMV010000017.1, read on the forward strand.
GCGAGAATTAGAAGTAATGACGGGCGGTCAAGAAGTAATCATCTGCTTGGATACAGCTTTTACCTGGAATAGCGATGATTTTGAACAAGCAGTAATAGCTGCTGCATCCCTATACTTTTATGCTTCCCGGCGTCAGATGAACGCGAGACTCTGGACAGCAGCAACAGGTTTACTGCAAGGATATCGGGTAGTGTTAGAAGCTTTGGCAGCAACGAATTTTAATGAAGAAGTAAAACCTGATAGTTACTTACCGGATCTGCCCGCAGTCTGGTTGACACAAAATCCTGGTAGTTTGAATGGGTTGCCAGTGGGGAGTCGCTGGGTATTGTGGAGGCCACCAGACTCGGAAAGGACCGAGAAAAACTTGGTGAATCACGATTATCCCGGTTTGACGATCAAGGGTTCCGAAGAACTAGCAACTCAGCTGCAAAAGCGGCTATGGTAAGCCACCGCCCGAACCCTAGCCCGAACCCTAGCCTGAACCCTAGCCCGAACCCTAGCCTGAACCCTAGCCCGAACCCTAGCCCGAACCCTAGCCCGAACCCTAGCCCGAACCCTAGCCCGAACCCTAGCCCGAACCCTAAAGGGTCCGGCTACACAAACAAAGCCCGCCTGCGCGGGCTGTAGACAAAAGTAAGATGTTACTAAACAAAATGAAATAACTAATCTCCTCTTGATTCTTCCCGGATAAAAGCCCAAATAATTATGCCCAGCATCAACAGCCCAATAATAATAGAAATTCCGATGTTAATCACTGTCACTTACTCCTGTAAAAATTAATTGTTTAGACTCGTTAGACGCGCGTTCCCTGGTGGAACCAAGGAACGCGCAACTGAGGCTCTGCCTCCTGTCTCTAGCTATTCTCAATTATCACATTTTTACGAAATTATCACATTTTAGACCGCGCAACTGAGGCTCTGCCTCCTGTCTCTAGCTATTCTCAATTATCACATTTTTACGAATTGCGATCGCTCCCAACGATATTTCCCTGGTTCCACCTGGGAACGCGCAACTGAGGCTCTACCTCCTGTCTCTAGCTATTCTCAATTATCACATTTTTACGAATTGCGATCGCTCCCAACGATATTTTGCACTATGATACCAATGAATGTGTTTGTTCAACTTGCTCTGGCTCGATAAATTTAATTTCCTTGCCCTCTTCTAAAGCTTTGACTGCTACCTCAAACAAAGAGATAGCCTTTTGCAGGACATCAGCTTTATCACTATCTATCTTTTGAGCAAGACTGTCTAAAGTAGCATAAAGTTGGGGTGACATTTCCATAATGAGCTTGATTTTTTCTTGTGTAGCCATGGGATCCACCTCTCCTTGCTAATATACATTTTGTTTTTTGTTCGCACCTGGACCACGTCTAGATCGCGTTCATTTTCATTTTAGCAATCGTCCCCATAGATATCAAGTCTGGTTATATAGCACTCCTATCGGATCGCGCAGCGCAGCCATGTCTTTATGCAATAGGTCCCGATCGGCTACCGATGTTCCGGGCCCGCAACAGCACTTCATCGTCAGAACTCGCCGTCCCAATCCACTCAGGAGTTACCAGGTTTCTCTGTTTTCATGATTGTCGATTGCTATATCACTGTTTGCCAAAATTTTGTCAACCAGACATATTTTTCCAGAGCGATCGCTCCCACGAGATGCCGAAGGCGGGCTGACAGCGAAATCGCGCTTTTTAAATAACTAATCTCCTTTTGATTCTTCCCGAATAAAAGCCCAAGTAATGATGGCCAGCAGCAACAGGCCGATAAAAAACTCAACATTAGCGAGGCGGCGCTGCTGGGACTAGAAAACGTTGATTTAATCGCCCTCAGCGCCTGTCAAACCGCAATGGAAGCGGACTCCAACGGGGAAGAAATAGCGGGACCAGCCTATCTATTTAAACGGGCGGTGATGGCGAGTCTCTGGAATGCACACGACAAAAGCACCAAGGAAATAATGGTGGAGTTTTACCAGCATCTGAAAGATGGGAAGATGAGCAAAGCGGAAGCGCTGCAACAGGCGAAGCTTACCCAGATTAAAAAGTCCCTGCATCATTTCTATTGGTCCCCGTTTATTCTGATTGGTGATGGCAGCTAACGAATTCAAAATTATCAATCGTAAGTTTGGTTGAGGCCCGAAACCAAACCATCATACATTTCTGGATATATCGCCATTCATTCTCAATTTACCATTCCCAATTTACCATTAAACAATATGTCATTACCAGATAAATTTTGGCAAGGGATCGAGCAATTCAACCAGCAAGAGTTCTACGCTTGTCACGATCCTCTGGAAGCCTTATGGATAGAAGCATCAGAACCATAGAGAACTTTTTATCAAGGCATTCTGCAAATTGCTGTCGCCATCTATCACCTCGGCAATGATAACTGGCTGGGTGCCGTTATTCTCCTGGGAGAAGGCATTTATCGCCTCAGTCGTTACCTGCCATACTATGCAGGACTTGATATCAACGAACTGCTAACCGAGAGTCAAGAACTCCTGAAGCAGTTGCAACAAACAGGACCGGAAAATGTGAATTCAACTACCTGGAAATATCCCCAAATTGTGAAGATAGTTGATGGATAGTAGGGTGGGCACCGCCCACCAGAAGCTATCTGTAACGGATAATGGTTTAATTTGCGTTTGGTAGCTGAACTCTCTAGCCCGCGCCCGACCCTCGTTCCCTCCGCGAAACCTGGGAAGGTTTGGTGGCGGCGTGGTAGGTAAGCTTGCGTTGGGATGCGCCCGTTCTACCAGAATTGGCAACATCAGTTTACACTAGAACTTAAAGTCAAATCCCAAAAACCACATGGCACTCGCACAAACAGAACATAGGTATATACAACTAAGGGAGCCTGGGGTTCCGATCGTCGAGGGAACTTCTATGAAAGTAGCGGAACTGATTACCTCCGTCAAAGCCTACGGCTGGAGTCCCGAAGAGTTGCTCTCAAATTACCCACACCTAACTATGAGCAAGATATACTCAGCTTTAGCCTACTACTGGGACCACAAAGAGGAAATTGATGCTGACATAGACAGGCGGGAGCAGTATGTTAAGCAGTTAGAACTAGAAGCGGGCGAATCAGCTTTTGCAGCCCGCATCCGCGCCCAAGGGTTACTACAATGAGTTTATCGCTCTATATGGATGAAAACGTCCCCATCGCCATTACAAGAGGATTGCGATCGCGAGACGTAGACGTTCTGACCGTCCAAGAAGATGGACTGACTAGCTTTCCCGACAATGTTATATTCGATCGGGCAACTAAACTAGGAAGGCTAGTATTTTCACAGGATAGAGACTTTTTAGTTGAGGCAAGACACCGTCAAGCTGAAGGGATCGACTTTCCGGGAGTCATCTATGCCCGTCAATTTCGCGTTTCCGTTGGTGATTCTGTACGCGATCTAGAGATGATTGCCAAATTGGGTAATCCTCAAGAGTTTGCTAATCAGGTTGTATATCTGCCTTTATAGCACGCTCGCGATCGGAAGAGAGTGGCCCATCTCCTGCATTGCATTTCGTAATGACATTGCTTTGTTTGTGTAGTCCTACCCTAGCTGCTGCGCAGCAGTTTCCTATGAGGGTTGGGGCCTGGTGATAGTTTGATGGCGATTAAAAATTAAAAATCGCCAGGTTGATAAACTGCCCCAGGAGAACGATCGGGATTAATTTCCACTACTAAATCTACCAACTCTGGATTACTAATCAGAAGTTTAACGAACAGTTCGGGATGGAGACTGCGCCAAAAATATTGCACGAATTCATCAATCATACCATCAGTCATCCCCGACTTGCCAGCCGCGATCACTTCTCTTTCGGCCTGCTGGCGCCATTCCTTAGAGAGACGATAATCAGTCGGGTACAGCACTAGCAAACGGTCTAAATATTCCCAGAGAGGTAAATATTCGAGTAGTCTCTCGTTCATGTCGCGGGCAAATTGGAGATCGCCTGCTGTAATAATAGGCGAAGGTGGAGAATCGAAAATTATAGGGTCGAGCGGTCTGACACCCACAAACCAACCTTCAAACAAGACAATATCAATATCTCGTACAACTTCTGGTGCCGTGCGATCGCCCTTCCCTCCCCAAGCAGACTTATCAAAGCGAGGAATTTCCACCCGTCCTTTTGCGTCACGCAGCTGGTGCAAAACGGCCATTCCCAACTTAACATCATGGGTTCCCGGGGGACCGCGCCAGACCAGACGAGGGTCTTGTTGTTTCAGCTGTTGGCGTTCGGCATAGGTTAAATACAAATCATCGATCGAAAGACTGAGACTATTGTATCCCAGTTGCTGTAGAATTAACTTCAGGACAGCTCCTAGGGTAGTTTTGCCAGTTCCCTGTCCTCCCAAAATGCCCTGGACTAGGGGCCGATCGCCCTGTTGTCTGGCTGTTCCCAACTGCATTCCTAAAGGTAACCACAGGTTCCAGAGAGTTGACAGCAGCAGATTTTCCGGGATCTGGGGACATAACCGCTGCACTTCGGGATATACTGAACGGAAGAGATGCGATCGCCTTTTAATGATTGTACTCACATTTGCTGGCGTAATGCCAAAGGCCCGGGATCGGGACTCATCGGCGATCGCCCCGAGTTCCATGGCCTGCCAGTCCGCTAAACCTAGTTCTTCTCCTGTTACCAACGTAATGAGAATATCTAACATCAAGAATTCAGCTTAAAAGCCTCAACGAACAAACCGTAAATCAGACCAATTTTCAGCCCATTCAGCACCTCCGCCCATAAAATGCCCCTAAGTTGCTGCCCGCGACCGTAAATAATCCTACTGGCCAACTCTGTTAATAGTACCATAATTGCGGCCACCACCATATCCTGCTCGGCCCTCTGTCCCGAGAAACTAGACACCACCGATGCCAGTAGGAAACCGAACAGCAAACTAATTACCTGCAAGGATAAGCGCCGCCAGGGATTGCGCAATCCTCGGTTCAGCAGATCGCCTGCGTCATCTATAATTCTATTGAGGCGGGTATTCTGTGTCATGCCAATTTACTGGTAAAATGAGGAACTGATGATTGGTAGAAACTGGATGAACTATAGGTACTGGTTACAGCATTGGAAAAAACATCCCGTAGTTGCTTGGACCCTGTCGATTTTATGCTTATCTCTAGTAACTTGGCTGGCCTTCTTGCGGAATTTGGGCAGTATCGGTCTCATTGACGAGACCGAACCCCTATTTGCCGAAGCTGCCCGCCAGATGACAGTGACAGATGATTGGATCACTCCCTATTATAATGGTAAAACTCGCTTTGATAAGCCCCCATTGATATACTGGCTAATAGCAATAGCATACAAAATCATCGGTGTCAATGAATGGGCAGTGCGCTTGCCCTCGGCCCTGGCAGCGATCGCCCTTACATGCTTTTGCTTCTACAGCTTAATCGTCATTAATAAATGGCAAAGCCAGGACCGGTTTCTGCCCCAGAAAGTCTGGTTATGGGCGGGGTTTAGTGCCACCATTACCGCTTTCAATATCCATACTATAGCATGGGGAAGGAGTGGGGTTTCTGATATGCTACTGAGTAGCTGCATGGGAACGGCGCTGCTGGCATTTTTCCTCGGCTACGCTGCTGGCAAACCCCAGGTAAAAGCACGTTGGTATTTGGCTTTTTACATCCTTAGTGCCCTGGCAGTGCTGGCCAAGGGACCGGTAGGAATTGTGCAGCCAGGGCTGATTATCGCTAGCTTTCTACTTTACCTGGGTAAGGCTAAGGAAGTCTTGCAGGAAATGCCGCGGCGGCGCGGTTTGTTGATTTTTATGGCGATCGCCCTACCTTGGTATATAATGGTAACTTGGGTGCATGGTTTAGATTATCTGGAATCTTTCTTTGGCTATCATAACCTAGAACGCTTTACCACTGTCGTGAATAAGCATTCAGCCCCCTGGTACTTTTACTTTATAGTGGTACTCGTAGGTTTTGCTCCCTGGTCCCTTTACTTGCCAGCGGCGATCGGGCAAACAAAATTCTGGCAGCGTCGATGGTGGCGTCATCAACCCCGCTGCCACCATCTGAGTCTGTTTGCCCTGTTCTGGTTTGCCTCAATATTCGGCTTCTTCACCATCGCCGTCACCAAACTTCCCAGTTATGTATTGCCCTTAATGCCTGCTGCTGCTATCCTAGTATCACAGCTACTGCGTCACCCAGATAAACCTTCTGGGAAAAACTACCCCATGTTGTGGAGCGCGATCGCCAATGTCCTGTTTGCCTGTGCTGTTGCTGGGGTGCTTCTCTATAGTCCCCGCTGGCTAGGAGAGGATCCTGCCATGCCCAACTTACCCCAAGCACTGCTGGAGTCGGGGTTAATTATCAGGGCCGTCTCGATCTTGACCTTAGCCGCCGCTGCTGCTACAATATTTATCCTGGCACGCCGAATAACTTGGCTTTGGGGAGTAAACCTGTTGGCTTTTATTGCTATCACGATCTTTGTGCTCGCGCCACTATTTTCCCTGATCGACGGCCAGCGTCAGCTGCCCTTGCGGCAGTTAGCCAAGACAGTAGTCGAGGTAAGACTGCCAGCAGAAAAGTTGATAATGATTGGCTTTGAAAAACCCAGTTTAGTATTTTACACTGGGCAGCCGGTAAAATACTATCTGCAAGCCATAAAAGCGGTCAGACGCATGAAACAAATGGCTGTTAGAGAACCAGCACCGGAGACTATCTTGATTTTGGGCGAGTCGAAAAAAATTGCTAAAATTGGATTTAGCGATCGCCAGTATCAGTATTTAGGTAAAGCTGGAGCTTATGAACTCCTGCGCGTATCAAAGCATGAATTTCTGAAACTTTAACTCAAGGTGATGGCGATAATTTACAATTAGTAATTAGCAATGAACGAGGAAGAAATGATGACATTCCATAACCCGCCAACAGAGCAACAAGGTATTTATCGTTACGATCCAACCAGCATCAAAACGGGGGGCAGCGCGGAGATTTACCGAAGTGGGAGAAGATGGAATCCTGCGTTATATTGTGAGGAAAATGCGGGATAACCTGGTAGACAAAGGTAAAGTTTCAGAACCTTTAATCCAGATGCTGTCAGGACTAGAGGAAATCCGTAAGAGGATAGAACAGGGGTGGGGAAAAGTAACGAAATTACTGGCAGATTGGGAATTCATTAATTCCGGGTGGCTGAACTTTAACCTGCCTCCGGGAGAACAGTTCAATACTAGCTATGCTGTAGAGCGTCGGGCAATAGCACAAATAATGGTAGCTGCAATGGAGGCAGGTAGTGAGGCGGCATCCATGGCGGCAAAAGAGGGATGCTCTCAAACGGAACATTCCCATCGCCAACGGATGCGGTTCTTCCAGGAAATTGTCAATTGCTAATTGTTCGTGGCTAATTGTTCATGAGGCGATCTCCCCCTTGACATCAGCTCGGACAGATCCGGGCGATCGCTACTTTATATCCTTATATCTCCGGTGTTTAATATTAAGTAACCGGCGCTAAATTATATTATACCGGCGATCCGCCCGTCGGACGAACTAACCAGAAGATGCGGCCACCTGAATCACCTGCAACAATGTAGAAGATGCTGGCAGAGAACCAATCTGTACTAGACAGGGAAATACTGAAAGACCCTTGACTTGATTAGCAGCCTGAGTGGTTGACTGACTTACTGTTACTAAAGGCAGAGAAGCAAGGGTTTCGTTCTCGCTTAACTCCTGCAACAAAGCCAGAGGGTTTAAAGTATCGTTGAGTAGGATGACATCAGGCTTCCAGATTTTTGCCAATAGTGAAGCCTGATCCAGATCCGAAGATTCGATAATTCTGTGCTTCGGCGTGGAGTTCGATCCCCAGTTAAACAGGTTGCAACAACCTGTATTTATAGCACTAGCACTCAAACAGAGAATTGTCAGCTGCCGACGATCGGTTTCTGGCGGCGCTGTCTCGTGAGTAGTGCTTGAGGCGCTCCCACGAGACAGCGAAGGGGCTAGTTGTCCCATCAAGCGAGATAACTGCTTATGCAATACCTGGCTTTCTACAGGTAAGCTCAAAAACTCATCAACTATGATATCATCCAGGTTAGCTGTGCTTACGCTTGAGATCGCGATCGCCCGAATATGGCAAGTTGCTGGATCGGACTTAAGTTGCTTGAGTACCTCTGCCCCCGATAACAGGGGATTAGTCACATTCGAGAAGATCGCACTCGGTTGCATGCACCGAGCTTTCTGCAGGGCTTCCGCCTGAGAACGGGCAACCAGGCCGAAGTAGCTTAACTCCCGCAGCTGCTCTGTCAAATCTGAAATGACGTCCGGGTTTGTCTCTAGGATCAACATTAAGGAACTCCCGATCGTTGGCCTATCTACCCGTTCTGCCCGATCGTCTGCTGCCGGTAATAGCAGAGTAAACTCGCTACCTTTACCTTCTCTAGAAATAAAAGTGACTTCGCCACCGTGCAGTTGCGCCAGACCTTGAGTTAAAAGCAGTCCCAAATCCGTGCTGGAACTGCTTTGAGTGAGGGTATTTTCCAGTTTTGGGAATTTTTGCAAGATTAACTGCTGCGAAGGATCCCTAATACCCACACCTTTATCCCACACCGTAAAGCCAATCCAATTATTACTCCAGTTGCTGACTCGTAAGCCAATTTCATCTGTGGGATCTGTAAACTTGACGGCGTTGTCCAGCAGGTTAAGCAGCATCTGCTGCAGGCGCAACTCATCAGCCACGATCTCCTCTAAATTGGGTGCGATTTCCAGGGTAAAGCGCCGAGAGTCCCCCACCTCTGACAGTGACTGCTGTACGCGATCTTTGACACCCTGGCAAACTTTCGCGATCTCAACCGAGTCAGGTTTGAGCAATAGTTGCCCAGTTTCTAGGCGACTCAAATCCACTAAATTGTTGACTATCTTCATCATCTGACGCCCGCTTTCACGGATATGTCCGGCGTACTGGGCTTGCCGTTGGGTTAATGGGTGTTGCTTGTCATTCAACAGCAGACTGGACAAACCGAGAATTGCAGTGATCTGCGTCTTGAGTTCGTGACTGATGCTGAGTAAAAATTCATCTTTGCGGACCTGCTCCATCTCGGCATTTTCAGCTGACATTTTCCGTGCTTCTGACTGTGGTGAAATCTGAGTCGCAAGCACCAGCCATAGGGGTTCTAGACCGAGATTAGATACCTTACATGTTCTGCCTTCACTCGTGACTGCTCTATTATACTCGTCGCCGATCGCTCCTACCCTTGTCAGCACTGGGCTACAAACCGCTTGCTCCCATGAAGCTGCATCTATGCTACATAAACTGGCTAACTCTGGGTAGGAGTAAGGGATATTGTCCAGAGGAATTTTCACGAACTGCCATGACCCCACTGTTTCTTCTAGGACTGGGTCAAATTCCATACTCACTGGGCAACACAGAGGTGAAAACAAGGCGGTAGCTGTCTGTGCTAGACTTATCTGGGCCGCATAGGACGGGGGAGTTAACTTCTGCGATGCAGTTTCCAGTCCGATCCAGTCTCTCGCGGGAATTGCTCCGACCAAGCTACGCCATGCCATATTTTCGCTCAAGACAACGCCAGAATTGCTTTGCAGCCTCAGAGGCATCGGTAAAATCTCCAAGATTTCCACCAGAGAATTGGCATCTAGCTTCGGAGAAGGCCGCAAGGGTCTGATACCCCGATTCTGGTATAATACATTTGACCCTGCTGTCGGGGTCGGTACTGGCTCTTCGAGATCTTTACTGACTAGGTATTTCAACAGGCTGTGACAATCGAGCAGTCCTAAGAACTCTCCATCAGAATTTACCAAGGCTACTGGACCAGTGCCAGATTGGGTTCCCTGGTACTCCCGACAGAATTCAGGCCAGCGAAGGTCAGCAGGTATGGTCGCGATCGCTTCCACGATCGGGGTTTGCGATAGGGGCTGCTGCCAATCTAGAGCCTTTCCCATCAGGTAGGGCATTAACTTGGAGAGATTTACCAATCCCACTGGTTGCTGGCGGTCATCGACCACTATGATTTGTTCCCAATGCCCCTGGCCAAATATACTAGTGACTTCTGCTGCGGCAGCAGTCTGGAGGCAGACGGGAACTGGAGCGATAAATTTTAGTAGAGGGGTGCTATTCATTGACATGGCCAAACAGCGAGTGCGGGCAGCGTAGCGTGTTGCTTGCCCTTCCCGAGTCGAACCGGAGATCGCCCAGGGGCAAAAGCTTCAAGGGGTAGGCTACAGATCAATTATGGCGGACGTGACGCACCAACAGGTACCTTGTCATCATAATTTGTAACAATTTTTTGTTTAAATGCTTCAAATAATGTAAAGTATTATTAGGAAAACTCCCATAAACAGAGTTTTTCTGGTCCACGTAGCAACTGAGTTCAGGTGTCCCATACGGTCTCGCGTTCTCCCCTGTCAATCTGTACTTTCCTCCGCTCTGATGCCCTGGAGCGGTCGGTACTCCAATTCTTGAGTGCCGATCGCTATCAGGTCATCCCGATCGCGGCAGAGCTGGAATTTTTCCGCCTGCTCTCCCAGTCCAAACAGCAGATCGATTGCCTGATTTTGCAAGAGGTGCCGGAGTTGCCTCAAATTGTCCATCAACTGAGTCAACTACGTACCCTGCTACCAATGGTGGTGCTCTCCCGCTCGCCAGCATCAACTCTTACTAGGCATCCCACTGGCGGAACCGCTCCCTTGGGCGCAACTGACGATCTCTCTGAGACACCAGGATTATATGATAGCTACTATAGGACTGCTATCCGGGTGTCGGTAGCTGAACTGGAACAGATTCCCGACGCGATCGAACTGGCGATCGCCGAATTCCTCAAGCTCTCTGCTCTTGGTGTTGACTTGTCCGATAGTAAATATTCCTTAGATGCTCTGACTACCCAGAGCTTGTTAACAGTTCAGCAGCAGTCGCAGACGTGTCTAGCTCAAAAGCTGAAGGAGCGACTAGGATATCTAGGCGTGTATTACAAAAGAGACCCCAAAAACTTCTTCCGCTATCTGCCTCCGGCACAAAAGCAGGAGTTGCTAGGGAACTTGAAAGCGGATTATCGAGAAATCATCTTAAGTTATTTTGATAATGATAATAGTCTGAATCAAACAATTGATGAATTTGTTGATTTATGTTTTTTCACGGATGTTTCAGTTTCTCAAATTGTGGAAATCCACATGGATTTAATGGATGAATTTTCAAAACAATTACAAATGGAAAATCGCAGTGAAGATATATTACTTGACTATCGCCTGACATTAATTGATATCATAGCTCATTTATGTGAAATGTATAGACGCTCGATTCCCAGAGAATCATAATTGAGGGGGGATTAGTTGGGCAATAAATGTAGATAAAGGAAAAAGGAGAAAGGAAAAAAGATTATGATACCGCTAAAAAAAACATACATTCTCAAGCTGTACGTGGCGGGAAATACTCCCAAATCGGTACGGGCCTTGAAAACGCTGAATGATATCCTGGAACAGGAGTTTCAAGGGGTATACGCCCTGAAGGTAATCGATGTGCTGAAAAACCCCCAACTGGCGGAAGAAGATAAGATATTAGCTACGCCAACCCTGGCGAAAATCTTACCGCCACCGGTGCGGAAGATAATCGGCGATCTCTCAGACCGAGAAAAGGTGCTGATTGGACTAGATCTGTTGTATGATGAACTACGAGAGGATGAGCGCAACAGTTGAATTATAATAGAGAAAAATTAACCAAATGCTGCGGCCCAGGTAAAAATTGACAAAAATTATCTACCTGTGGGCAAGGAGAATGACAAAAAGTATGAATAAAGTTAAGAAAAATAAACAGCAAGAAGAAGAGTTTCTGACTGGGGTAAAAAAGATTCGCACCCTGATAGAGGGCTTCGATGATATCAGTCATGGAGGTCTGCCGGTAAGTAGAAGCACCCTAGTCAGTGGCACATCTGGTACTGGTAAGACTTTATTGGCAGTTCAGTTTATCTATAATGGCATCACCCATTTTCAGGAAGCGGGGGTGTTTGTCACTTTTGAAGAGTCTCCCTCGGACATTATTACAAATGCTCAAAGTTTTAATTGGGATTTGCAAAAGTTCGTAGATGAGGGCAAGTTGTTCATTCTGGATGCTTCCCCGGATCCAGAAGGACAGGATATCGTTGGGAATTTTGACCTGTCGGCCCTGATCGAACGCTTGCAATACGCGATTAGAAAATATAAGGCGAAGCGGGTGTCGATAGACTCAGTGACGGCTGTGTTTCAGCAGTATGACGCGGCCTCGGTAGTGCGCCGGGAAATATTTCGCCTGGTGGCACGCCTGAAACAAGTAGGGGTGACTACCATCATGACGACAGAACGGGAGGCGGAGTATGGAGCAGTTGCTAGGTTTGGGGTGGAGGAGTTTGTCTCAGATAATGTGGTAATAGTCCGGAATGTTTTGGAAGGGGAACGCCGACGCCGGACGATCGAGATATTGAAACTTCGGGGTACGACTCATATGAAAGGTGAGTACCCCTTTACCATTACCAATGATGGTATTAATATTTTCCCACTGGGGGCTATGCGACTGACTCAACGTTCTTCTAATGTTCGGGTTTCCTCTGGGGTGAAAACTCTCGACGAAATGTGTGGCGGCGGTTTCTTCAAGGATTCCATTATTCTGGCCACGGGGGCCACGGGTACGGGTAAGACCCTGTTGGTGAGTAAGTTCTTACAAGATGGCTGTACTAAGGGCGATCGGGTAATCCTGTTTGCCTACGAAGAGTCACGGGCCCAACTGTTCCGCAATGCATCTTCTTGGGGGATCGATTTTGAGGATCTAGAACGCCAAGGATTGTTAAAACTCCTCTGCGCCTACCCGGAGTCAGCGGGGTTGGAAGACCACCTCCAGATGATTAAATCGGAGATTACTGAGTTTAAACCCTCTCGCATCGCGATCGACTCTCTCTCAGCTTTGGCCAGGGGAGTCAGTAACAATGCTTTTCGCCAGTTTGTGATTGGCGTCACTGGTTATGCCAAGCAGGAGGAAATTACAGGCTTTTTCACCAATACCACCGACCAGTTCATGGGGTCTCATTCGATTACCGATTCCCACATTTCCACGATCACGGATACAATTTTGATGTTGCAGTACGTGGAAATCAGAGGAGAAATGTCCCGCGCCATCAACGTGTTCAAAATGCGGGGTTCCTGGCACGATAAAGGCATCCGCGAGTATACCATCAGCGCACGAGGTCCAGAAATTAAAGATTCCTTCCGCAACTATGAAGGGATTATCAGTGGTTCTCCTTCTAAGATATCTGTGGACGAAAGGGGCGAACTTGCCCGCATTGTCAGAGGGGTGCAGCAGAAAACAGATTAATAAGTGTTAAAGCGTAGTAAGCGCTTTAGCGCTTACTACAAACGGATATTATCAGCTTAAAAGAGTCAAAATACCCTCGTACATCTCAATTACCTTGTCTTCACCACCATCAGCAACAATATGGGCAAAAGCGGGGGATGAATTGGCCTCAATCAGCCACCATTGGCTATTCTCATCAATAGCAATATCTAAACCACAAAATCCAATCATCTTTTTGACAAAAATTGGCGCACAAAATTGTTTTATTTGGGCTAATAATGTCCCATCCTCGATTAAAATTGCCTTGGCCCCCTCCCAATGTAACGGACTAAATTTCCCTGGAACTTGGCCCCGCGTATACTCTTTTCATAAGCAAAAGATAATTCACCATTAACATAAACTGCCCGGTACTCTGTTCTGATGCGCAGATAGTCTTGCGCTATGGCTATTCGATCGAAGTCTTTACTATTGACATTAAATATAGTCTCGATCGCCTCTTTCAGTTCTGATTTACTATTTACCTTAAAAACATTATTACCAGTCGTACCGCTATTTCTCTTAACTATCAAAGGATATTGAAACTCCTTGGAAATGCTGGTTAAAATTTCTGCAATAGTTTTTTCTTTTTGCCCCTGAAAATATTTAGGATCGGCATGAGGATTGACAAATGCTCGGCCACGAGGCATGTTGATGACATCTTTGAAAAAGCTGTAAAAGTAATCTTTATCTTCACATAACCGCGCCACCCCATGGGAGTTTAACGGCGTTGTAAAATTAATAAACAGGTAGGAATTATTTTTGCCTAAAACTTCCACCATATTCCGATCTTTATGGTAAATTTTATAGTCAACTCCCATTCTTTGACAAGCTTTAATTAAGACTTTGAGATTTGTGTTCATAATACTTACCCTAACCATTTTTGCAGGGTATTCTGCAAGTATATCCAATGGAGAAGGATATCAACTGCTTTTGAACACACGCCAATACCACCGGTTGGGTTTCGGACCTCTACCAACCTACATTCTTCCTATCACCGGTTGGGTTTCGGACCTCTACCCAACCTACAAACGAGCACGGAGGGATTTGAACCCCCGGCACCCAGAACCGGAATCTGGTGCTCTATCCACTGAGCTACGTGCCCTGATATTTTCTTACTATAGCACTCTGGGGTAAAATTGCAACAATTTTTGGTCAAGATTGACGAAAATTGTTGATTTAGACTATCTGTGGCCATAAGGTGGGCATGGCCCACCCGACAAAAGTTATTTCAGCTGAAAGCTAGTACCCCGGTAGCATCCTTGAAAAGAAGTCAGTTGGGTCCTAGTGTACTGCTCCAGTCTCTGCACTAGCAAAGGCTTGTATTCCAAGGTATTGAGCCATTTATAGGAGAAATGACCTGGACGATACCTAATATGAATATACTTGTCAACGGGAACTCCGTCAACTCCTGAGATGCTTTGCTGGTGGTATCCATTGAGGATGATGTGCTCGATTTCCACTCCTGGGGATAGGGTGACATTCCAATGTACCGGTTCATAGGAGGACAGAGCCAGAATAATAGGTTTCTCTTGACGCTGCACCTTCACCTCCACCAGTCCCGTGGGATGATATCCAGCACTATGGTCCGATCGCGCCTCATATACACTAATTACATGCAGCTCTTTAGAACCAATAGTTCGGGCAAAATAGGCCGAAAAATCTCCTGAACCACCGTCACCGCAGGCGACTAGAGGAGTTTGTGTTGTAGCTTGCTGCTTATCCAGGATGGGTTTCAACCAATACCAACCACCGATAGCCACAGCAGCGATCGAAGCCGCACCCATCCCGAGTGGGATAATATTTTTCAGGTTGCGGAAACCCTCAGAGTTTGTCAAGCGCTCCAGGTTATTCTTGAGCGCGTCACCTATTTCTTGGAAGAAATTATTGTTGCCATCCAGAGAGGCTAACAATGCCAAACTTTCCGGCGCTTCCAGTAGACTTTGCACGTCCGGACCCAGACCTACATAGAGATTTCTGCTGTGCCGGTCTAAAAGGATCCAGTATTGGTCTGCTGCGCCCAGGTTATAGTCTTGCACTGAGGGACTGACTTGGGGGTGTTGCAGGAAAACCTGCCAGGCCACACCGTTACCGGTGCCGATATTTTCCCCATCATTGTACATGGCTTGGTTGAGTTGGGGTTCCCAGTGCCAAGCTACCCAACGACTATTAGCTTGATAGCCTAGAGTTCTTTCCAGTCGGGGATGGGCCGTAGCGTTTAAGCGTTCAACTAAATTGGGCATCTCGCTTCCAGGCTGTTTACAGTTTCGTCTATGATAACTTCTTTTGTCATCGGTTGGGTTGACCCAACCGGAGATTGCGGCGGCACAATGGTTCCCGACTGCGGCGTTATGGTTGCAGCCTGCTGCTGGTGGGCGGTGCCTGGTGGGCGGTGCCCACCCTACCGGTTGCTACCTAATTTTCGGACAGAATTTTATCGATCTCGTCGGGAGGTACTCCCATTTTTAGTAAACGTTGGGCTAACTTTTCGGCCCGTTGGCGTTCGGTTTCGGCCCGTTGGCGTTCTGCTTCGGTTTGTTGGCGTTCGGTTTCGACCTCTTGTTCTAATGTTTCGGTCCGTTGGCGTTCTGCTTCGACCTCTTGTTCTAAGGTTTCAGCCCGTTGGCGTTCTGCTTCGACCTCTTGTTCTAAGGAAACATTCCGTTGTTCCAAGGTTTCGATTTTGGCTTGTTCTGCTTTAACCAATTCGTCCACTGACGGCGGATCGAGTAATTCTTTTACCGATAAAGTGAACTCCTCAAACTGACTGGAAATAATTGATGTCTCTTCAGGAAAATCTACAAAACTATATCCTTCTTTATTGTGAGAATTTGCAAACACGCGCACTCGTTTCTTTTTCGGATCTACTATCCAGTATTCGGCAATTTCCGCCAGTTCGTATTCCCTGCGTTTAATCTCATAATCATTTTGGCGATTGCTGCTGACAATCTCTATTACCAGCATGAACTTTCGATCGAAATCTAACACGCCAGCACCAGGGCGATGACGGACTTCATTCCAAACAGCTTGGCTATAGACTACCACATCGGGAATTCTCGATGTATTTTCTTCCGTGCGGACACCGGTTGCTAAACCCTCCACGGCTAAATCCAATTTTTTGGCGGCAAAATAACGCTGGAACTTGTGAACCAGAAACCTGTAAATATTGGTATGATTGTGGGTCGTTGCTCCCATGGGTATCAATTTCCCTCTGACTAATTCATAGAGAACACCAGGTTCTCCTTCATAGGAGAGATATTCTTGGAAGGTGAACAGATGTTCTCCGATGCGATGTTCAATTTCAGGAGGTTCCTTGATGGCCACCTCCGTTCCTGGGACGACAGCTTGAGTCATAATAGACCTCCCTTGCGATTTGCGATCGCGTTATGCAACTATTATAGCACGGGTTCAGCCCGGGCTCTGCCTCAGAATATACGTTCCTTGCCAGAGTCAGGGAACGAGTTCTGGCGTGAGTCAACGATCGCTCTTATACTATCCCTCGTTGCTAGTTTCTAGCTAGCAACGTTTCCAAGAGGCTCTGCGAATGTACGTTCCCTGACTCTGGCAGGGAACGAGTTCTGGTGTGAGTCAACGATCCCATAGCCTGGGAAACAATACTGGTAAAATTGTTTTTATTGTACCACAGATGACAGCGATCGGGTTGACGAGGCTATCGCCCTATGTTGCTGGCTCTACTGGCATCGGTTAATGGGGCGATCGCCAATGTTATGTAATCGCGAATGTTATGTAATCGCCAAAATAATGTAGGGGCACAGCGCCAGCGTATCAACAGATTATCGGTTCATTCGATCGATATAATATCGCCGTGCCCCGGCCTGTGCGGTAAAATGCGATCGCCAATGTACTGTGTGCCCCGGTAAAATGCGATCGCCAAAGTTCTGGTGGGGCACACGGCAATAGAGATTTTTGGGTTTATATTGTTGTGTTAAGCTGTCGCGCATTTAAATTGCATAGGTCGATTTTCTGAAAGCCTTGCCCTCAACCTCATCGTCGAGGTTTTAAACCCCAAAATTCATGTCCAAAACCTCATCATCTAGGTTTTAAACCCCAAGATTTATGTTTAAAACCTCAATAACTATATTTTTAACATAAAAATACATGTTATTAACATCTATATCGATGCTTTTTGCATGAAAATACATGTCGCAAACCTCTCTGCTCTCCCCTCGCAATCACATATTGGCCGCTCCCGTCGGGAAGCACCCGCTTACCACAGACTCTCAGAGTCTTGAGAGTTTTCCTCCTCAACAGGTTGCACCGGTTGAGGATTGCCCTCCTGAACTGGAAGTAGATTTATCCACTCTTCCACGTTCCCATAGAGTTCGCGATTCTCATCTAGAAAACATCAGCAACAAGAACCTCAAGCACATCAGTAAGCATTTACCAGAATTTCAGCAATATGATACCAACCTCACCCTGGATGATATAGTTAAACTAGGTCAAGAAATTGCGAAACGCCCGGAAAACTTCATGGGGACTCCAGGCGATAGACAAATTTTCGAGCAGGATGTCATGTTAGGAGAACAGACGATCCGAGTCCGGGTTGTTCTTAATGCTATAGGAAGCATTCGTTCCGTACATATTAGGAAAGAGTCAGAATGATCGACATTAAATGGACATTAGATGAAGAAGAAGGAATAGATCCCATAGATCCATTGGGCGACATTACCCTCACTGATGGTCGGACAAGTTTAAGCGTAGAATCGACTTATTTAGATTCCTGGTTTTCGGCATTGATTACAGGAATAAAAGCAGTCAAATCGGGCCACAGGGCCACAGTTGAAGTTGCTGAAGAACCCGATATACTTATCTTTGAACCGTGGGAGTCAGGGATGCTCCTATCCTATCAAAACAGTGCTTTGCGGGTCAAGCAAATTGAGGAATTTCTGGAAATATTCAGACATGCAGCTCATCAGTTTCTCAGTCAAGTAGATAACCAGACAGGATGCGATCGCAATCCTTTGCTCAATTTAATTCGCGATTTCTTAGAAGCAGAGAAAATCCCCGCAGTAAGCGCTTTAGCGCTTACTACAAACAAAAGCATTTGCGTGAGATAAAATCTTATCTCCCTTTTTACCCTCATCCTGCGGGCGAGAAATCAGTAATCTGTTTGAGGGTAACACCGTTTTGGGCCGCCGCATCTGCTTGGAGATAGTCCACTGTAATTAAGGGACAATCCAGATTCAAGGCCAAAGCAATATAAAGGGAATCGTACACTGCCAATTGACGATTCAAACCAATTTGCAAAGCCTGCAACAGGAGATCCTTGACTAATACAATCTGGAAAGGTAAAGCCAACAGTTCATCTATAAATCGCTCTGCCTCTGTCTGTGGCATTCCTTGAAAGCGAACATTTTTCCACAAAATATTGACGCACTCTATCAGACAAAATTCAGGAATATATAACTGCTCGCCTTGGGACATTTTCGATACCAAAATTTTCGCCTCTTGAGTGTATGTATCCGTGCCAAAATAGTGACCCAATACACTTGCATCCACTACATAGGTTGTCGCCATTGCGCTCTCTCCTCAATAATCATTTGGCTCAAAGTTGGCGACCCTGGTGGCGGAGTCCACCTGTGGCTATCAATCGAGTCCATCAGCTTCTTCAAAGCAACTTTGTCTATTACTGGTTCGGGTTGTCGCCAGTACCGCATCATCCGATCGTCCACCACCTCTGCAATCAAAGCTTTGAGTTCCTCTACTGTCAAGTCAGCTATTACTCGCTCTCCCATTTTCACTAACTCCTTCTCTTAATTCCTTCTCTTACATAAAATCATGGTAACACAATTTTTGGCATTTTCACCAAATTGGCATCAACTTTATTCCTTGCTATTATCTATCTAACAGCAGCATCGCGACCTCATCCCCCACCGACAATAGTGACAATTTCCAGGCGATCTCCCTCTTGGACTAGGGTCTGGGACCAGAATTGGCGATGCAGAATTTCTCCATTATACTCAACAGCCACCATGCGAAGATTTAACCCCAATTGCTCTAACAAAGTAGGCAAGAGGGTATGAGGTGGGCAAGTACAAGATTCACCATTTACTTGCAGCGTAATTTGACTAGACATCATTGAGAATCAGTCTTGTTGACATATTTAAGAGTTTCAATACTCCTCAGTTGAGAGAGGAAATACTGAGTGGCCAAAGTTGGCTCCTCCGCCTGCACGATCGCTCGGACAACAGCGATGCGCTGGGCACCAGCGGACAGCACCTCATTGCAGTTATTCACATCAATGCCCCCGATCGCGAACCAGGGAATCTTAGCATGTTGGGCCGCATGGCGGACATAATCCAAACCAGCAGCAGGTTTATCCGGTTTAGTAGGAGTTTCATAAACTGGTCCTACCCCAATGTAATCAGCCCCTTCCGCGATCGCCCGTTTCATTTCCTCTGGGTTAGTAGTCGATCGACCGATCAATCGTTGGGGACCGAGCAACTGGCGGGCCAAAGCAATAGAAATATCCTGCTGTCCCAGGTGAACGCCATCAGCATCAACAGCCACAGCCAGGTCTACCCGGTCATTCATAATAAATAAAGCCCCATAGCGTCCACAGAGTGCCCGCAGTTTCCCTGCCCGATCGAGGCGAACAATATCTTCTTCAGATTTATCCCGGTACTGTACCAGAGTTAACCCCCCTTGCAGAGCAGCTTCTACAATAGTCAACAGGTTTTCGGAAGCAGATGTCACCAGATAAAGCTGGGAGGCCCACAACTGCTGACGACGCCGATAAGCCAACAAATTACTTTCCAGACTGTAGACTCGATAGCGCATCTGCTTACAGGCCGCTGCCATATCGGGATTATCCAGCTTGCCATACTCTTCCAAAACCCGCAGCGCTTCTTCCACGCGACAAAAGTTTGCCTGCAATAGCTGTCCAATATCAGAACGCCGTTCTTCTCGGGCATGGGTCAAATCAGTACCCGGGTCAGAGGGAGTATCTCGGGCTGAGCGAATTTCCTGGCTATGCCACCTAGCAAGAGAGTGCCGCAGTTGCTTACATTCATCAGTCAGCTGCTCGCTATTGAGACCAAAGCGACACCATTCTTCCAGAATGCGCAAACCTTCGCGGGCGCGGTCTAAGTTAGCATCCAAAATCCGGTAAATAGCCGACTGGGCGAATCTATTTCCCTCATGTCTATCCCCCATCGGAACATCCTCACTTATTTGCTCGTTATAATAGTCAACTTTTCCCTAACTTGGGAATTGATTTTATGTTTTAGCCTGCCCGAAATCAAGGGTTAGAAGGAAACCGGGAAGTATGAGTAAAAAATCAACAACTCCGTCAGTCAGGAGGATCCGCGTGAATCACAGACACCAACAAAATCACAATCTGAGTATCATGCGCAGTTGTGCTTGGGCCTCGCTGCTGGCCTTATGGCTGTTACCAGTTGCCCAAGCCCAAAAGACCCCGATCGTACCGTTCCGGAAAAATCAGAATACCGGTATAGAAACTAAATCAGAGAGAAATCAGTTATTTGTCAATCCAGCGACTGGAAATGACAGCACTGGCGATGGCAGCTCAACGGCTCCATTGAAAACCATTACTCAAGCATTGAGGGTCGCCCAGCCCGACACCGTCATCCAATTGGCCCCAGGCACCTATAGCACTGAGACTGGTGAATTTTTTCCCTTACACCTCAAACCCGGAGTGATGATTTTGGGCGATCGGCCCACCAAAGGCAAGGATATCATTATCCGGGGAGGCGGATATTACCTGAGTCCCACCTTTGCCCGTCAAAACATTACGATTCTGGGAGCCAACCAAGCCGCGATCGCTGGTGTGACGCTCACCAATCCCCACCCAAGGGGATATGGTCTCTGGATTGAATCAAGCTCAGTTATGGTAACTGACAATACCTTGACTGGCAGTACCCATGATGGCATTTCCGTGACAGGCAACAGTGGAGGCGCGATCGCAGGCAACTACTTTGTCCAAAATGGAGCCAATGGGATAACAATCTACGGCATTTCGGGACCAGAGGTGCGGGATAACCACTTTGAAAATACCGGGTTTGGCATCAACATTGCTGAGTCCGCTGCGCCAGTGCTGATTGGCAACCGCATCACTGGCAATAAAGACGGCATTCTCGTTCAAGCTCATGCTTTACCCGTCTTGCGGAACAATACCATCGTAGGGAATAGCCGATATGGGTTAGTGGCGATCGGCCAATCCCAACCCAACTTAGGAACTGCGAATGAGGCGGGAGGCAATATTTTTCAGAACAATGGCGAACTTGACATTAGCGCCAATTCCAGCAACAATATCCCAGCTTTTGGCAATCAATTAAGCGCATCTCGTACCAGCGGAAAGATCGATTTTCAAGGAATCGCTCAACTAGTTTCCGCCGTGCCAACTCCTGCATCTTCCCAAGCTACAGCAACACCCTTACCAGGACCCGATTTTTCGGATCGTCCGCGGGCCGATCGCCAAGCAGTCCTGCCGCCGCCCACAGTTCCTGCACCACCACCGCCAGTCACTCCTCAAAGTTTGCGCTATCGAGTCGTAGTCGAGGCCGCCACTCCCTGGGAACAGAGTCGGGTGCGCGATCGCGTTCCCGATGCCTTCCGGAGTTTTTCCAGAGGTCACCGAGTGATGCAAGTTGGAGCCTTCATCAATCTGTCGAAAGCGGAGCAACTCGTGCAACAGCTCAAAAGTTACAGTATTGTGGCCCGCATCGAACCCTATTAATCCATCCCGTTCGTAGTAAGCACTTTAGTGCTTCTGGGGTTCGTAGTAAGCACTTTAGTGCTTCTGGGGCGCGAAAGCGCCTAGTAATGAGTATCAGTTCCCAGTGGTCAGTTACCTCGGACAGGCGAAACTCGGGCGTCTCGGACAGGCGAGACGTCCGGACTAAGCCTCTGATGAAGGTAAGATTTGCTCAACCACCCAATCAAAAGTTTGTATCACCCGCCCCAGGGCAAATTCATCCTGCAAACAACTAGACAACTGAAAATTCGTCAATCTTCTTTCAGTAGGAGATATCGGCAGGGACAGACCAATGACACTCAGTTTATTTCTCAGTTCCATCCATTTTTCATTACTATTAAATTGTGGGAAGGCTGCATAGGTGCTAGAGGATATCTGTAGTCTGCCATTAATGCCCACCTGGAACAGCTCACAAGCCGATCGGGGTTCTGCCGACACCCAAACAACAAACCCGCCATAGATATCTCCTGTACCCCATTGAACTTCCACTAACTCTTTTTTGCTCTGCGTCCATTCATATATCGTTCTAGCTATCTGAGCTTCATCCGAGCCTTGTCTAGCTTTATATTCCTGAAAGAATGAGACTTCGTCCCAGCGTCTTCTCTCCAGAGTCGCACTAGATTTTTTCTGCTGCGCTTCTGTTGTCTTACCAATCACTCTGGGAACCAGATTTTTTAGACCCTCCGCACTCACGTATTGCTTAATCTCCACTCCCAATACTTCTACCGGGCCCATCTTTTCATTCAGGAACTCCACCACACGCCGCAGTTCTGCCACTATCTCATCTGAAACAAATACTAGGATAATTTTTCCCGCTTGCAGATTTGTTTTAACTTTTTGCCAAAACTTCTTTTCGTCCGCATCAACCCCAATAAATTCCTCAAATACCTGTTCTGGATCTTTATCCATAGACTTACAATTTGCTTCAAACTGGCTAACTATTGTCTCAAATGGCCAGTAAACGAGCATATTTGCAGCATAGTCTATCATCTGACCAATCACTTCTCGCCGGATGCGCGTGTTGCTATTACCCTTGACTTCAACCAGAGTTGGAATTGCATCCTGATCCACAAACAAATGATCCAGGGACCATTGTTCATTGCTATCCTCTTCCAGGGGCAATGTTACTTCTCGTGAGATTAACAACCATCGTCTCGGCGTTGCTCTATCTATTTGGTCTCCTGCCAAGAGGTTAGGATATTTTTCCAGCAGTTCTTGCAGTCTTTCTTCCGATTCATAGGGTTGTTCTGTCATTTCAACTAGCTGGTCGTTATCCTGAATCAGATAAATTCCTCCACCCATCACGCATCCCTCTTGTGTTTTGCCACCAACGGTCATCAATCTATTCTGCCAGAGAACACTCGCTCAGCCGGGCCAGTCATGTAAACCCTGCCTGCCGTTGCCCATTCTATTTCCAGGCAACCGCCGGGCAGTTCAACTTGAGTGCGCCGATCGCACTTTCCGGTCAGCACCCCCGCTACCACTGCTGCACAAGCACCCGTTCCACAAGCCAGAGTAGCACCTGCTCCCCGTTCCCACACCCGCATTTTCACCGAGTTTGAATTGATTACTTGGATAAATTCCGTATTTACACGCTGGGGAAATGCAGTATGATGTTCAAACTGCCGACCAATGGTTTCCAGGTCGATCGCCGCTACATCCTCTACAAAGGTAACACAGTGAGGATTGCCCATGCTCACACAAGTGACGACCCAAGATTGCCCCCCTACTTCTATGGTCTTTTCGATCGCCTTTTGGTCAGCAGCAGCTAATGTAGTCGGAATTTCTCCCGCCAGCAGCTTAGGCATGCCCATATCAACAGTTACTTGACCGGATGCTGTCAGTTGAGGTATCATGACCCCAGCGGGAGTGTGAATCCGGTATTGACTGCGCCCGTCCGGCTCTAAATCAGCAATAAACCGGGCTAAACAGCGAATCCCATTGCCGCACATTTCTGGTTCCGAACCATCTGAGTTAAAAATCCGCATGCTATAGTCAGTGTCTGCAAGTCCGGGCAGGGCAAAGATCACCCCGTCTGCCCCAATGCCAAAATGGCGATCGCACAATTTTACTGCTACCGACTGTGCGATCGAGGGTGATGACGAGGCCCGATTGTCAATCAGAATAAAGTCATTGCCCAGTCCGTGATACTTAGTAAACTCAATTGTCATTTAATGCCAATCCTCCTTATTCGGGGGTTATGATAAGCTGTAGTGCATTTAAATTGTATAGGCAGAGCCGCGCTCGCTCCTTGTTCTCAAAGGATTTCCCAATTTTGAATTTTGAATTCCTTAGTGGGGTGGGTGAGTGGGTGGGTACAATGCTTAATGATTAAATGGGTAAAGCTTTACAATTATAGCGGCACGTACCTACTACAATTATGTCTGAATTGTGCGATTCGTTTAGCGTAAATCGAATTGACACGGGTCAATAAGGGGAATCGCTAGCAGGGTTCCATTAGCCCTGACAACTTATAGGTGATGGTGGTGAAAGTCCACCCCTCCAGGTGCAGGAGTGACAGCACCGTCCCCACGGTAGCGATGGCATCAATCCGTGAAGCGGGAAGGAAAGGCGCAATGACTGGCAGCCTAAGCCGGTTATCGCCAAGCAAGTAACTATGATGAGCGAAAGCGAAGATTTACAAGCGTCCTTACATAAAACCAGTGGAATAAGGCTGACACACTGGCCCAAAAGGGAAAGGATACTGGTCATTGGCGGATTGTTCACCGACCAATAAGCACTGACAACAAACCCGGCGCAGAGAATCTATCTAAGGTTACAACCAATCATCTGTAGGAACGAAGTAAACCGGTTGCTGTACTCTCAACCACCGGTCGATAGGTTGAGTAGCCACCGCAGGCGCAATATCTGCTTTCATTAGGCAGGTCACAGCCGGGAAAGATTGAGAGGAGAAGCAAACGCCCATCTGTAATAGATGGGATAGGCTGACGCCCTCACGGTTTCGTCAATTGTAAAGTTGTAAGTAGCAATGAATACGTCACGGAATGCAGCCAATAGGCGAGCGTATGACTGGAGAGCCGTCCCCTGGCGCAAGCTAGAGCGGGTAGTTTTCAAGTTGCAAAAACGAATTTACAGAGCGGCACAGGAAGGCAACAAACAGAAAGTTCGCAAGCTCCAGGGACTACTGAATAGGTCATGGTCCGCGAAGATGATAGCGGTGCGTCAGGTAACACAACAAAACCAGGGAAGGAAGACGGCTGGTGTGGATGGTGCAACAGCACTGACCCCAATGCAACGACAAAAACTGGTAGGTCAACTCAGAGTCACTAGAGAGGCAAAGGCCAAACCTACACGGCGCGTGTGGATACCCAAACCTGGAAGGGATTCCAAACGGCCATTAGGAATACCAACGATACACGATCGCGCACTTCAAGGATTGGTCAAACAGTCGCTAGAACCGGAATGGGAGGCGTATATGGAGGCCAACTCTTACGGATTCAGACCAGGCAGAGGATGCCACGATGCAATTGCAGCGATATTCGACAGCATCAGGTATAAACCTAAATGGGTGTTAGATGCGGATATTGCGAAGTGTTTTGACAGGATAAACCACCCAGAACTCCTGAATAATACATCACCAATCCGTAAACAAATACGAGCATGGCTAAAAGCCGGGGTGATGGACCAAGGAACATGGCATAACACAGAATCAGGAGCTCCCCAAGGTGGAGTGATATCACCATTGCTGGCCAACATAGCCTTACATGGGTTAGAAGAAGCAGTAAAGGAACTAGCCTGCACCAAAAGAGACAAGAGTAAGCTGGCAGTAGTCAGATATGCCGATGACTTTGTGGTAATGCACGATGACCGGTCAATGATCGAACGAGCAAAGGACGTGATAACTGAGTGGTTAAAGGGGATAGGACTTGAGTTGAAAGCCGAGAAAACTAGAATATCCCACACGCTAGAAGGAGAAAACCCAGGATTCGACTTCCTGGGATTCAACATCCGACAGTACAAAGTAGGGAAACACAAGAGCGGCAAACTAACTAATGGAACCCCCCTTGGATTCAAGACATTAATCAAGCCCAGCGACAAATCCACCAGGAACCATAAAGAGCAACTATCCCAGATAGTTAGTCGCCATAAAGCCGCACCACAAGAAGCGTTAATAGCCAAACTAAACCCGGTAATAAGGGGATGGTGTAACTACTATAAAACGGTGGTAAGTAAGGAAACTTACAACGATTTGGACGATTACCTGTGGAAATTATTATGGCAGTGGGCAAAGAGAAGGCATCCCAACAAATCGGGCGAATGGATTGCTGGGAAATACTGGACACCAACCAAGGAGGTCAAGTGGAACTTCACTGGCAAGACAAAACACGGAGAAGAAATAGAGCTTAACCGACACTCAAAGACTGAAATAATCAGGCACGTAAAAGTGAAGGGGACAGCTAGCCCGTATGACAGTAACCTAGTTTATTGGAGCAAGAGACTGCGAAAGAGCCCAGAGGCGATCGCAAGAGTAATCAACCTGCTCAAGAGACAAAATGGCAAATGTGAAATATGCGGACTGACGTTTAAGGACGGCGACAAGTGGGAAATAGACCATATTATGCCAACCATAAGAGGAGGTAAGGATTGGTACTCTAATCTACAACTTCTACATGATTATTGCCACGACTATAAATCTGCCAGAGATGGTAGTAAAGGCCGTATCTATGACAAAGATGGCGAAACTGAGGAGCCGGATGAGGTGAAAGTCTCACGTCCGGTTTTGAAGACGAGTCGGTTCGGTGACGGACTGGCTTAGTTTAATCGATACGATGATGCCCAGCATTCGTCAAATTCAAAATCTGATTCAAGAAAAAAATGAGGTCGAGCTGAAACTGGTCACCGACGATCTGCTAGTCGGGAAAATTCGCTGGCAGGATCCAGATTGTCTCTGCTTGATAGATCATTACGATCAGCCCACCATTGTTTGGCGTCAGGCAGTTGTCTACCTCAAACCCAAAACTTAACCGCCTCTTACCACCAGTCCTTCTGCTAACACTGGCAGCATGGGCAGGTAAGGTAGAGTGGGAACTAGCAGATTCCAAAGTCTAGTCTAACTGCCAGTAGCAACAGAAGCAAAATCGAAAATGACAACTGTCTTTTCAACTAAGCCATTTATGTCGCCCACTGATGCTAGCTGCCGCCGCCAGGCATTGGCAAAAGTTCAGTCTTTGGCCCTGGGTCTTTTGGCTTGGGCCGCCTTTAGCGCTCCGGTGCAAGCTTTGCAGGTGCGGGTGAGACCAAATAATCCCCGCATCGGGGATACCTTGTCGGTGGTGGTGGAGTTAGATAATCTGGCAGTTGGGGACAGTCCCACTGTGAGAATGGGACAGAAAACCTACCCAACCTTTATGGTAGGACCAAATCGCTTTCGGGCTTTGCTGCCTTCAACCCCCTTAGACAGACCCGGACGTTTGGTTTTTCAGGTGTTTGGAGAAGGGGAGGTGCGTAACATAGCCGTTTGGATGAGCGATCGCACTTTCCCCATCCAAAGCATATGGCTTCCTCCAGACAAAGAATCTCTGGAAGGCACCGATTATGAATTCGATCGGGTAGCGGCATTCAAGGAACTGGTCACCTCGCAAAAATTCTGGGACGGTCCCTTTCTCCGACCTCATCGGGGCCCAGTGACAACGGTTTTCGGAGTCCGCCGGTACTACAACGGAGAATTTGCCTTCAACTATTACCATCGCGGTGTAGATTACGCCGGGGAGACTGGCTCGCCAGTATTGGCACCAGCAGCTGGAAGAGTGGCATTGGTGGGACTAGAATCAAATGGATTTGAGCTCCACGGCAATACGGTGGGCATCGATCACGGTCAAGGAGTATTGAGTATATTTATACACCTTTCGAGAGTTGACGTGAAAGAGGGAGATATGGTACAAGCAGGTCAAGTAATCGGGGGTGTGGGTGCAACAGGAGCGTCAACAGGCCCTCATCTGCACTGGGGTCTGTATGTCCACGGAAAGTCAGTGGATCCAGTACCTTGGCGATATCAAGGCTTGGAATAGGGATTGATATGTAACTCAAGTTGCGACCTATAAAAATTTCTACGTCCCCGACAGCCATTTTTGGTAAATTTCTCCGCAAAAATGCCATTTCTCCGCAAAAATGCCATTTTGGAGTAAATCACAAGGCAATTTTGGCCAATTTGGGCTAATTTGGGTTTTGAGGTTTTATAGGTAGCAACTTAGGTTATGTAGTTGATGAAAGCGCTGACGCTCGATAATAAAATGAGGTCACCAAGAGTAAAACAGGGGTAATGAGTATCGAAAAAATTGTCGAACAGGCAGTACAGGACGGATATCTGACGCCAGCAATGGAAGCAGAGGTGGGACGGATTTGTGACACGGCCTCTGAACTGTCGATCGAAGAGTATATGGCGTTGGACAGGTTAATGGGGGCACTTCTGACTGGTGAAGTGGTGGCAGTCACACGCAAACAGTTCATTAACGTCATGGAAGAATTGGTGCTGACAGAAGCAATATCACGAGTAGCGGAAATTGAGGCGACCAGCGACTGCATCCTGGACCTGGGAGATATTGCTGCCTATGCTCTCAACCGGCTGCCTCCCCTATATGCTACAACTGAAGAAGGTGCTAGCTACCAGCGCCAGCGTGCCAAGTCCGAACTCATCAGTTTGATTTCCCAGCAAGTAGGTGAGGCGATCGCCCGTTACCTGGATAGACCGGAATTCTTTCCCGAACGGCAAATATTCGGTAAAAGTTCGAGCGATGAAGTGCTCTCACAAGTTAACTCCTTGCTCAAAAGCAACGCCAAGAAGTATGAGCAAAAATAAATCGGTTGACTCTCCGATTTGGCCAAGGTATGGCCACTAGCCCACATTGGCTTGGGGATGTAGGGTAAGAGGCTGTAACCAAATCATTGGACACCTCGGGACATTATTACCGGATTGGGTAATAATCGTGGTGCTCCAACAAAAACAAGAAGCTTATTGATAGCATGGCCAAAGCTGTGGAGGATGTATGCTATACGGT